>JAOAPP010000079.1 GCA_025462985.1 Bryobacterales bacterium
CACGGCACGGTCGCCAGGGTGTGCCGGCAGCGATCTCCCTGGAGCGACGAACTCAGCCCGGTCGTCAGGCAGGCAAGATTACGGTTGTAAATCGCGCGGACGTTCCTCAGATCAAACGCCCCGATCATCTGGCCCAGCGTGCCTCGTCAGCAAGCCAGATGGGGAACGAACAAGGACAACAGGTTTCCGCCGATTCGGCGACCAGTTTCAGGAGAGAGCTCAGCGCCATGGAGCCCAAAACCCAGAGTATCCCTAACGGATTGTAACTGATAACGGCAACACTAACCCCGGCCAGCACGAGCAGGGCCATTCGCAAGAATACCTGCTCACTAGTCGAATCTGGTTGACACCAGCCCAGTATTTTTGGTAGTGTCAACCAGAAGTCCATAGTGCTTTTCTAGGGGAGTAAAAACCTTGATGTTTAGATTCCGCGCGACCCTCTGGGTCGCTCTGCTCTTTTTGTGCCTGCTTTGTCCGATAGCTTTCGCACAAACCTATCGCGCTCAAATCCGAGGCCTCATTACCGATGAGACCAACTCTGCCATGACCGGCGCATCAGTGACGCTGGCAAATATCAACACCGGGGTCAATGTGACCCGGCAAACCGATACCTCCGGCCTGTACATCTTTGATTACGTCGAACCGGGAACCTACCGGGTCTCCGTCCAGGCGCCAGGTTTTGGAAATTTCGTTCAGGAGAACGTGGTCGTTCAGTCCGGCGGCGACGTGACCGTCAATGCGACGTTGAGGCCAGGAGCTTTGCAGCAAAGTGTGACTGTCGAAGCCACTCCGCCGGCAGTCGAATTCAATTCCACCAACCAGGAATTGACAATCGATACCAAAATGGCGAACGATACGCCGAGACTCGATCGAAACCCGTTCAAGCTGACTCTACTGGAACCCGCCGCCATCAACACGCGCGGCGAAATGCAGCCGTTCAACTCCTGGGCGGCAAATAGTGTCGATCTGGGCGGTGGAACCAACCTTCGCAATGATCTCTTAGTCGATGGCGCACCCATCGGCATCGGTCATAAGAACGCCTACCCGCCCAATCAGGATGCAGTCCAGGAGACGATCGTCGCGCAGAACAGCGTAGACGCCGAGTCGGGTCACAGCGCCGGCGGCATCATCAGCGTCACCACTAAAGGTGGCACTAATGATTGGCATGGAAACATCTTCTATCTCGGCCGCTACCCATGGCTGAGCGCGAAAGCTGACCGAACACAGAATGTGTTGAACGCGCAGCGCCAGAACATGTTCGGCGGAACCCTCGGGAATCCTATCTGGAAGAACAAGATCTTTAACTTTGTTTCTCTCGAATACTGGAAGATCGCGTCTCCGTCGGGCTATACGAGAACGGTTCCCACCGCTTTGGAGCGCACAGGTGATTTCTCCCAAACGGTAGGCGCCGATGGGACCTTGCGCACGATCTACAACCCGTTTATCCCGCCCGATGCGAATGGCAATCGCACGCCTTTCGCGGGCAACAAGATTCCGGGCAATCTGATCGACCCGCTCGCGGCGAAACTGGCGGGCTATCTGTGGGATCCCAACAATCCTGGGGTTGGCTATAACCACCAGAACAACTATCAAAAAGGCGGCTCCGACGCTTATGACTATTACAATTGGTCGGACCGGGTGGACTATGTCGTCAATGACAAGTGGCGCATCTCAGGGATGTATGGCCGCTACCATACCACTGATTTAAACACCGATCCAACGCCGAACAAGTCCCCTCTCTTCATTCCGTCCGGAAGCGAGCGCGGCGCCAATCAGGCGATCGGAGACGCCGTATGGTCGGCCACCCCCAGCACTGTCGTGAACTTCCACGGCGACTGGTACAACCTGGTCGATGCCTTCGCATCAACTCCCCTCACGAACGGATGGGCCGGCATCTGGCCCAACGGAAACACCTTCTACAATTCGTATCAGGGCGTTTCCACGGGAGTGCCGATCTACTATCCCAATATCAACATCGGCGGTTCCGGATTCGGCGGAACGGGTTATGTCTGGGATCAACGGCCAGCAGCCGAATCCTTCAGCGTGAAGGCCTCTCAACAGCGCGGTTCGCACTACTTAAAGGCTGGGTTCGAATATCGCCGCAGCGGCGGCCCGACCCTGGTCAGCGGAACCTCCACGTTCGCCTTCAATCAGAATGCGACCGCAAACAACTATGTCGCACCCAACTTGAACCAGTCCGGTGATGCCTTCGCAAGCTTCCTGCTGGGCGCTCTAGATCCGTCATCGCAGATGGTTGGCGGTCCGGCCCCCAATCCGCTGTCCGATTTCTTTGGGTTTTACATCGGAGACGACTGGAAGGTTTCGCGCAAGGTGACCATCAATTTCGGTCTCCGCGACGAATACGAAACGGCCTGGCACGATCCGGCGCACAATCTCTCACGTGGCCTCGATCTCACCGCTGCGGATCCCGCCATCGCGGCAAATCCGCCTCAAATGCCACAGCAGGTTCTCAACATCGTCGGCACGAACTCCTATAAGTACAACGGACTATGGCAGTTCACCGATAACCAGCATTCTGGAATGTGGAATGCGCCGAAGTTGAACCTTCAACCCCGCTTCGGGGTCGCTTATCGCCTCAACGATAAGACAGCGCTTCGGTTTGGATACGCCATGTACACGGTGCCAAGCGAGTTCAATTTCGCCAACACGCCCTCCGGTGTTTCCGGTTACGAGGCTCTTAATTTCCTTGAACCGCCCTACCTGGGACTCACGTCCCTGCAACCGGTAGCTTCCCCCCTCACGGGCGTTCCGCAGGCCACTCTGTCGAATCCCTATCCGGCGAGCAATCCGCTCATCCCACCCACCGGCAAGAGTGTCGGAACCAACCTGGGCCGCGGCGGCCAGAGTCTCATCTACTATCCGACCTACTTCGAAAAAGCCTACAATCACCGTCTCAACCTGACAGTTGAACATCAGCTTCCCGGACAACTTGTCGCGTCAGTCACCTACTTCAGAAACTTTGGGAATCAGCACTACACCAAGTCCATCAACAACGTGGATCCGGCCATCCTGACCCAGTATCAAGGCGCCCTGAACCAGACGGTCAAAAACCCGTTCTACCATTACCTGAACCCAACGCTCATCCCTGGGCCGCTGTACAACCAGCCCACCGTGTCATTGGGTTCCCTTCTGACTCCGTTTCCGCTCTACGGCAACATCTATCAGCTAGGTACGCTGGGAGCCGGCGAACAGTATCAGGATCTGGAAGTCAAGCTGCAGAAGAGGTTCAGCCAGGGCTACAACTTCCTGTTCGGCTACATCTACATTCGTGAAAAGTATCAGCAGTACTTCAACGATCAGGAACAGTTTCTGGACAAGATGTCGTGGCAGGCAAGCGACCAGCCGCATCACCGCATCACTGCCGCAGGCAGCTACGAACTTCCGATCGGAAAGGGCAAACACTTCCTCTCCGCAATGCCGCGCGTAGCGGACGCCCTCCTCGGTGGCTGGCAGGTTACCGGCGTGTTGACGTATAACACTGGCGACTACCCCCGTTTTGGCAATCTGATCGTGGTCAGCAATCCATGTCAGAACGTTCCGGCAGGGCACTATTTCAATCCAGCCGCCTTTCAGCCGCTGTCCGCAAACGGCCAGACTTACACTCTCCGCACCAATCCGCTGCAGTACTCCTGCATCACCGGGCCGAGTTTCTTCGACCTGGACGCGAGTATCTTGAAGAACGTCCACATCACCGAAAAGTGGCAAGGACAGCTCAAGATGACTGCTTACAACGCTACGAACAAGCTGAACTATGGCGACCCGAACCTGGACGTTAACAGCCAGGCGTTCGGCCAGGCGCTGTACCAAGGCGCCCCCGCCGGGCAGTTCGGCGGGCAGACTGCGACCTACGGCAATCAGGCCGGTCGACAAATAGAGCTGGGCTTCCGGCTGATATTCTGACGGCTGACCAGTTACGCCTCATCTCGAGACGGGGGAGTGCTTTCGGGCATTCCCCCGTTTTCGTTTAGCACTGAGGTACGCAAACCCAAACTTTGTAATTTGTATTCAGAGCATGTCACTCACCAGGCGCAGCCTTCTTCAACTCCTGGCAAACACATCCATAGCCGCGGCCGCCGTTCAGCAGCAAACTCCAAGCAATCAGGGAATGGCCTCTCGTCACGTCACCGCCGCTCCGCGCGGCAAGTCGTCCGGGCTTCCCTTCTATTCGCGATTCACTGATATCGCGCCCAGCGCTGGCCTGCGGCACGCCTCCATCTGCGGTCATGCCGACCGCGCCGATTACGTCATCGAAGCGATGGGTTGCGGGGTGGCCTTCTTCGACTACGACAACGACGGCTGGCTCGACATCCTGGTTCTCTCCAGTTCGCGTTTCGAGGATCCGCCGACAGAGGCATCCAGCCGGCTCTATAAGATCAATCGGGACGGCACGTTCACGGACGTCACGGAGAAAGCCGGCCTGTTCGGGAATCACTACGCCTTCGGCGTGACCGTCGGCGACTTCAACAATGATGGATTCGAAGATCTCTTCATCACTGGCTGGCCGCAAAATACGCTTTACCGCAACAACGGAAACGGAACGTTTACGGATATCACGCAATCTGCGGGCCTGTTAAGCGCAGAGTCGCGATTCGGTACCGGATGCACGTTCCTCGATTTTGACCGGGATGGAAAGCTCGATCTCTTTGTCTCGAACTATGTCACTTTCGACATTAAGTCAGTTCCACGCGCCGGCCATTCGAAAGAGTGCAATGCGGAAGGTGTTTTCTGCGGACCGCGCGGATTGCCCTATGGCCGCCATTCTCTGTACCGAAACAACGGCGATGGCACCTTCACTGATATAAGCGATGCTTCGGGCATCGGCAAAGTGGAAGGCGGCTATGGGCTGACGGCTGTCGCGGCGGACTTCGATAATGACGGTTGGCCCGATATCTATCTGGCTTGCGACTCCACGCCGAGTCTGTATTTCTCCAATAACCACAACGGGACATTCACTGAGCAGGGCCTCGATCGAGGCGTGGCGTTGAGCGAAGACGGAATGACGCAGGCCGGTATGGGGATCGGCGTTGGCGACCTGCGACTATCCGGCGCACTCGATCTCGTCAAAACGCACTTCGCAGCCGACACTCCGGCCGTTTACGCAAACACTGGGAAAGGGGAGTTTCGCGACGACACGCTACGCTCCGGCCTCGGTATCGAAACTCGATTCATCAGTTGGGGCGTGGGCGTTCAGGACCTGGACAACGACGGTCTGCCGGATATCCTGTGGGTGACCGGAGGCATCTATCCTGAAATGCGTAACAAGCCAGACGAGCCCTATCTGGGTCCGCGTATCCTGTTTCGCAATCTCGGGAATGGCCGCTTCGAAGAATTGATGGGAGAAGCCGGACCCGGCATTCAGGCTCTTCATTGCAGCCGCGGCTGCGCGTTCGGAGATTTCGACAACGATGGCGATATGGATGTACTCATCATGAATGTCAACGAGCCGCCCTCTTTGTTGCGTAATGACGTAACGGGAAAAGGACACTGGATCAAAGTCAAGCTGACTGGCGTCAAGTCAAACCGAAGTGCGCTGGGCGCTCGGGTCACAGTTCGTTACGATGGCAAGACCTGCACACAGGAAGTATTGGGCCAGTCCTCCTACTTGTCGGTAAACGATCGGCGTTTGCATTTCGGGCTTGGGTCTGCAACCTCGGTTGAACTCGAAGTTCGCTGGCCATCCGGCGCGCAGGAGCGCATGGTGAAGGTGGCCGTCGATCGGCTGATCCATGTCACAGAAGGTGCAGGAATAACGGACGAGCAGAAATTCGGATGAATCGGAATCGTGCATGTGGCGTGCCTCTTCTGCTGATCGCCGCCTGTGTGTCCGTTGAAGGGCAAAGCACGCCTCTTGACCAGGCGTGGGCCTTGGCAGCGAAAGGTGAGCGAGCCCAAGCCATTAACGTCGCGCGCTCTATAGCAAAGCGGGAGCCGCGCAATGCAGACGTTCACCTCTTCTTAGGAAGCCTTCTCGTCGAAGAGGGCCAAGGTCCGGAAGCAATCGATCAACTGACAGAGGCCGTTCGACTGCGCCCGAACTCGTCCGAAGCCTGGAATGCTCTCGGTGAGGCATACAACGCTTTCGGCGATTCCAAGAACGCACGTGAACCATTTGAGCAGGCCGTGCGCCTCAATCCAAAATTCGGCGTGGCTCAAGCAAATCTGGGCGCAGTGCTGTTGCATCAAGGAGAGCCCGCCGCCGCCGCGACGCATCTGGATACGGCCATCCGATTACTCGGTCGTTCCCCTGATGCTGGAGAGCCGCATTATCTTCGCGCCAGGATCTGCACCGTAATGGGACAAACAGAGGATGCCGCGACTCATCTGGAACAGGCCGTCGCATTGCGCCCCGATTTCGCCGAGGCCTGGTCCGACCTGGGGCAAGCTCGTAAAGCGAGGCTGGACACGGCAGGAGCCTTGGCCGCCTACGAACGCGCGGTGAAGCTGAATCCGGACGATGCGGTTGCCCAATATCGACTCGGCGCTGAGTATCTGCACCAAGATCAACTCGTTTCGGCAATCACTCATCTTCAGGCGGCATACCAGCTCGCTCCAGATGACCAGTCCACGTTGAATGCTCTGCAAACCGCGCTTCGTCAAAACGGTCAGATGGAGGAAGCCGCCGCGGTAAAGCAAAAGCTCACGGAGGTTCTGCGCAACCGCGACCAGAAAAGTCAGCTTGCACTGAAGGCGCTGAAGCTGAACAATCAGGGAGCGGATCTGGAACGCACAGGCAAATTACAGGAAGCGGTCGAGAAGTATCGGGAAGCGTTAGATCTCCAACCGGATCACAACGGGTTTCGCGTGAACTATGCCGTCGCGCTGCTGCGCACAGGCCACTGGACGGACGGACTCAACCAGTTGCATGAGGCCCTGCAGCGCCATCCTGACGATCACGATATCCAGGTCGCGCTGAAGGATGCGCTCTCGCAAGCCCCGCCCGACACGCTTCCTGCGTGGGCGATGCGGGCGCAACCCGCCACTCAGCACTAATCTCACCAGCGTGAAAGTGCCGTGCTCCTCAAGGAAGCTCTTCGTCTGACACGACGCTTGTGCTCATCGGTCAACACCGATGAGCACGTCTCTCTCTTTCTTATCGCTTCTTCGTAGCAGTCTTTTTCGTCGCGCTCTTCTTAGCAGCTGTTTTCTTAGCAGCCGTCTTCTTGGCTGGCCCCTTCTTCGCTGCTGTCTTCTTCGCAGGAGCCTTCTTCACTGCGCTCTTCTTGGCAGCGGCTTTCTTTGTCGCTTTCTTCGTAGCCCTTTTCCTTGACGGGCCAGGAGGCACGTCAGCGCCGGCTTTGCGAGCCTCATTCAATCCGATAGCAATCGCCTGCTTCGGATTTTTGATCTTGCGTCCGCCCGCAAGCTTTTCTCCATGCTTGAACTCGTGCATGCGCTTCTTCACTGCTTTCGAAGCGGTAGAACTCTTTTTGGTTGCCATATCAAATTTCTCCCGTCAAACAAGGTTTGACTGTTTTGTTTTAATATGACGCAAAAACGACTTACTGTACAGCAAATTGTCACGCGAGGCATAGCCTCTTTCATACGGGGAGGCCTGCTTGCGTTGATATCCTGAGTTGCAGAGGCCGACTATTGTCCCGTATCTCGTCAGCGTTTCGAAGCTTCTTCTCTATCCTGTTTTCCGGCGTCTTGCCGGAGGAAGTCGCTTTGGAATTTGGTTATGAAAGACCGAAGCCCGCTCCTCCTCCCATAGAGTTGCCAAAGATAAAGGTCAGTGACGGGGCACTGCAAATACTTGGCATACTCCAGCGTGATGCGCGATTGATTGACTTCCTTATGGAGGATATTGGCTCATACGCAGACGACCAGATAGGCGCTGCCGTTCGCACCGTGCACAGCGACAGCAGAGCAGCACTCGTACGACACGTAACACTCGCTCCTGTCATCGATAGCGTCGAAGGCACGTTTCACAAGTTGGACGCTTCGAAGGCTCCCGACCCGAATCGCATCAAGCTTATCGGGAACGTGCCGGCAAGCGGAAAGGTGGCCGGCGGAACACTTCGTCATCGGGGCTGGTTCGCATCGTCTATCACACTTCCAGTGCTGGGCAAACAGGATCCTGCGACTCTCTTCCCGGCTGAAATAGAAGTGGAGTAAGTTCATGCCGCAATTCATCTTGGGCATCGATTTAGGTACAACCAACAGCGCTCTTGCGTTCACGGATACGAATGCACCCGATGGGGAACACCCATCGGTTCAACTGTTCCG
>JAOAPP010000097.1 GCA_025462985.1 Bryobacterales bacterium
TTTCATAGCTCAACCCCGCGATTCCTGCCGCCGCGCCTCGCGCTTGTTCTGGCACCCGCGGATTCTGCTCGACCGCCAGGGCATTCCGTATCGCATCGTCGTAAGCGCCCACTGTGTTCTCCAGCACCGCAAGCTGTACGCTTGAGTTCCAATCCTCCGCGTTCTGGTGCGAGCGCATAGCTTCAGCTAAGGCGAGAACAAATAGATTTCGCTCCGCCAGGAAGCGGGCCAGCGTTGCGTGTAATTGCGTGTCACGCGGAAACCGCTCAGCCGCTTCTCTGAGGTTTGATTTCAGAGCTTCCGTATCCCTCAAAGAGAAATTCACGCGGACTTGCATCACCAGAGGCATGCCCGTTGTGGGTTGCAAGCGGTCGGATGTGCGAAAAGCCTCACGAGCTTTGACGAAGTCGCCTGCGGCTGCCTCCGCGACTCCCAAACCATAAAATCCGCGCGCGCTATTCGGAACCAGGCACACCGCGCTTTCGTATAGCTGAACCGCCTCAGCAAGGCGTCGTTGCTGCATCGCGCTTTCGGCCGCGCTGTCCAGTTGTTTGAATCGCGTCAGCTTCTCCTGCGCACTCAGTCCGGCGCCGCAGTCCGCCGCTAGCGTGAACAAGCATGAACAGAATACGGCCGCCACTAATCTTGCTGCCCGCGGCTTAGCGCACGCTGCAGCGAATCGGCATGCACCAGTTGAGTTCATATCCATCTTTGCGCGCGGGATCTCGCCTCACCGGCTGTTCGTTTCCGCCTGCATCCGAGGCACGGCTCATCAAACTGTACTCGCCCGGCTTCGCCTGCCATCCATAGCTCCACCGCACCCAACTGTGCCGATCCGTCTGCGGCTCCAGTCGGGCAGCATCCCAATCTTTCCCGTTGTTCACACTAACGGACAGGTTACGTACCGCGTCTGTGCCCGACCATGCGAATCCCCAGACAACGTAGTGTCCTGCAGGCAACTTCAAAGCCTCAGTAGGCCAGGCGATAGCCGATTTGACCTGAACGGTGGATAGCCTGATTGTCTTTTCCGCAGTGACCCGGTTATACAAGCGATCCATTCCACTTCGCTGTAAGGCCGAGTCCTGCTCATCAGCGTGCAGAACTACCATACGCCTCAGCCATTTCACTGAATCCATTCCATACCATCCGGGAAACAGTGCTCGTGCCGGAAATCCGTTGTGTTTTGGAAGGGTGAGGTCGTTGTACTTGAAGGCAAGCAGGCTTGAATCTTCCCGGCATTTCTCTATCGGAACCACTTGTGAATACGGGAGCGGCGACCCATGTTGCAGTGAGCTTCCCGAATCTGCGCCTTCCAGCAGGACGCATGCAGCATCTGCCGCCGGACGTGCGCTTTCGAGCAGGGAAGAGATCCGCACGCCTTCCCAAAGTCCGTTGCTGACGGCTGATCCGTGAGCCGCATTCCCGGCGCATTCGAGCACAGCTTCCAGCCTTCTGCTCGGCAGTTCCACCAGGTCGGCGAAGCCCAGTTCATACGGCCGCTCGACCCGCCCTTCAATGCGTAGCTTCCAGCTATCAAGTGAAACTTCCGGCTCGCGGAAATGGTCGCGCACAAACAACAGATTCGGAGGGGTGACCGAGCCCTCAACCATTCTGAGCGGATACGAAAGGTTCTGAGGATCGGAACCCCTGATCGCCGGTCCGCTGATCAGCCCGGCGCTCGCCAACCAAAGTAGTTCTCTTCTAGTCACTTAAAAGACGAGTTTAAGTGCTCCCTGAATGATGCGCGGACTTCGCGCCGTGGTGATCTGCCCAAACGTCGTGTCCGCCAGGCTTGTATCCGGGTTGTTGAACTGCGCATGATTCAGGAGATTGAAGAACTCTGCTCTGAACTGCAAATTCGTTCTCTCAGTAATCGTGAACAGTTTGTGCGCGGAGAAATCGATGTTGAATGTGCTCGGTCCGATCAGAATATTTCGTCCTGCGTTCCCGAAGCTGTTCGGCTGCGGAGGACCGAACGAATTGGTCGTGAACCACTGCGCCAGCTTTGCGCTGGTGGACCCTTGGGTGTAGTGTGGCGTTGAAAGCACCTGGGCTTGGTCATTTCCGACTTCGGGAAGACTGTAAGAGTAGTCGCCGCCGGACACAATATTCAACGGGAATCCGCTCTGCCAGTTCACGATTGCCGAGGTCTGCCAACCCCCGAGCACCGCCCTTGAAACGCCCTGCCTCGGCGATGGCAACTGCCAGAGATAATTCAGCACGAAACGGTGCGGCACATTGAAATCCGAGACGCCGCGATACGCACGTATGTCATATGGATTGATGACGTTGATGCCGCACAGGTCTGTTTGGTAAGAAACCTCGTCGATGCTTCTGCTCCATGTGTAGTTAGCGCTCAGTGTCACTCCGTGCGAAAAGCGCTTGTCCACTTGCACCTGCAGCGAGTTATAGATGGAATTTCCGTTAGAGGCGTCTTGGGTGATCTGCTCAAATTGCTGAAACGGGCGTCTGTCTTGTTCATTGTCCCCGGTGGCATCAGGGCTCGGAAGGGGCGCGTTGATATCTGTGTTGTACGCCAGATGAGTCCCCTTCGATGCGACGTAGCCCACCCGTAGCAGAACATCGTTCGTGAGTTGACGCTCCACTGTCAGGTTCCAGTTCATCATCTCCGACGGATGCCAGTTAGGCTGATAGGAAACCGCCAAAGACAATGGATTGGGGAAAGCTACATCCTTCGGCGGAACTAGCGGTGCGAACTGTGCCGGGAATGGATTCGGCGTTGTCCCATAGGGATTCATTAGAAGCGTCGGTATGATCTGATATTGAGGGCTCCACGGGGGGCTGTCCACCATGTTGTTGAAAGCCTCGACGAAGGGTGGTTGGTAGAAAACGCCGAATCCTCCCCGGATCGTAGTCTTGCCCTTCCCGCCGACGTTATAGGCAAATCCGACTCGCGGCGCCAGCAGCAGCCAGCTCGATTTGAAGCCGCCTGCCGGGCACCCTGGATCACCCGCAAAAAGATAACCTGTCGGAGCATTTGGAAATTTCTGGGACTGATGGCCGGCAAGGAAGCACTCCGTTCTTCCGAGCTTGTCGCTATAAGGAACGAACGGATCCCAGCGCAAGCCTAGATTCAAGACCAGGTCGCGATGCACGCGGTAGTTATCCTGAATAAACAGGCTGCCCAAGTTTGCGCGTCGGGCCGCATACTCACCTCCGCCCTGAATGAATTTTCGAGCGTAGCCGAGCATGAAGTCGGATAGCGCGTTCCCGCTGTAGTTCGTGCCGCTGAACGTAAACGAACCGTTTTGCCGGTAGGTGTTGACCAGATCCACCCCTTCCTTCAGGTAGTCGCCGCCAAAGGCAAGTTCGTGATTTCCGATCACCCAGTGAACGCTGTCAGAAACATGATAGTCGTTCCGGCCGACTTTTGTGGGGTGGCCCGAACTGATGCTGAAATATCCCGATACGGCAATGGCCAGTTCCGGAGGAGTCGTGCTCGCAATCGGGATACCCAGGCTCGCCAGACTGAATGGCGCTCCGCTGGTAACCGCACCATTGTTTCGGTTGTACGAGAAACTCGCGCTGTTCAACAGCTTCGGAGTAATCGTGTAGGTGTCACTGACTGCAGCGCCCTGGTCGAAGAGGTCGAATCCGCGGGTCGAAGTCAGAATGTTCTGGGTGCCAATCACCGCATCTGTCCCATAGCGGGAATAAAAGTATCGACCATAGATACGATGTTTATCGAGATTGTAGTCGGCACGAGTCAAAAACTGGTTCTCATGCTCGTTGTCCGGAAGACTGTAATAGGTCACTCCGCTCGGCGACGACGACTGCGGCAGCAGGCCGAGTATCTTCACGCTCGCGGGAGCAAAGCTGCTGGTCGGAATCTGATTGTTTGGATACGGAGCTTTCGTGAAGGGATCAAGAAGCTGGCGGCCTACGGAAGAAAAATCCCCGCTCAACTCGGCAGCAGTGGGAACGGTTGCGGAGTTGCCTTGGGTTACATTGCGCGATTGCGTTCCCTGATAGGAACCGAAGAAGAACAGCTTGTTCCTGAGTATCGGACCGCCTACGCTGCCCCCAAATTGATTACGCTTCAGTTGATCGGGCGCGGGCGCAAAGAAATTGCGGGCGTTTAGATCGCCGTTTCGGATGAAGTCAAACGCTGACCCGTGAAAGGCGTTTGTGCCTGACCGGGTGACTACGTTTACGATCGCTCCCGAGCCCCGCCCG
>JAOAPP010000118.1 GCA_025462985.1 Bryobacterales bacterium
CACCGGGATTGCGATAGGAGGAGCCGCTGGTCTTCACTACCGTTGCAAGAACAGCGGATTCCCCGGCCTGCGCGGTGCGGTCCCAGAGACTCAAGATCTGTTCGATTTCCCTCATCGGGCGCTTTTCGTCCTTTCCTCAGCTTAGCTGTGACGGGTTTCGGAGGCGATTGTCCGCAACTCGGGAAGGACGGTTCCCAATGCGACGGGTGCCGAACCTTTCTCTCCCAGCGCGAAGTAGAGCGCGCTGTAGTGAGGGAATAGCTGGTCATAGACCGAGACGCTCTGCGGGTCGGGCAGGAACGTCTTGTGAGACGGGCACAAGGCGTCTTGCGCCTCCTCGATGCTCGTGTAGGCCTTGGCGGCAAGAAACGCGAAGATCGCGGAGCCGAGACTGGTGATGTCCGCCTGTGGAACCAGAATCGGCTTGTTCAGGACGTTAGCATAGACCTGGTTCAAAAGGTCGTTCCGGCGGGGGATACCTCCGCCGTTGATGATCCGCTCGACGGCAACTCCATAGCCGGCCATGCGGTCGAGAATGACGCGGGTATGAAAAGCCGTTCCTTCGATGGCTGCGAACAGTTCGTCCGCCGCGGTGCTCGTGAGGTGCCAGCCGAGCGTGACGCCGCCCAATTCCGGATTGACCAGGACGGTGCGGTCGCCGTTGTCCCAAGTGAGACGAAGGAGGCCCGTCTGCCCGGCGCGATAGGACGTGATTTCCTTCGACAACTCAGCCGCTGAAGAGCCCGCGCGACGGGCGACTGCTTCAAACAGGTCTCCTACTGCTGAGAGCCCGGCTTCGATGCCGGTCAAGCGAGGATCGACTGAGCCTTGTACGACACCGCAGACGCCAGGAACCAGCGTCGACTTGTCGCTCAACCCAATGATGCAGGTGGAGGTGCCGATTACATTGACGACGTCCCCGATTCTGACACCCGCCCCAATGGCGTCCCAGTGGGCATCAAACGCACCGACCGGGATGGGAATGCCGGCTTTCAGACCCAGTTTCTGCGCCCACTCCGAACTCAGATGGCCCGCGAGTTGATCCGAAGGAAGATAACGGCCCTTCAACTTATCGCGGACGCCGCTGAGCAGCGGATCAACGGAGGTCAGAAACTCATCCGGAGGCAGTCCGCCCAGGCTGGCGTTCCACATCCATTTGTGCCCCATCGCGCAGATGCTGCGAGGCGCTTGATTCAGGTCTGTGATGCCGCAGAGTACGGTCGCGACGTAGTCGCAATGTTCAAAGGCGGAAGCGAAACGGTCACGCTTCTCAGGGTTGTGCCGGAGCCAGTGGAGCAGCTTCGAAAATCCCCATTCGGACGAATAGGCTCCGCCACACCAGTCAATAGCGGGCAACCTATATTCGTGAGCTTTCCTCGTGATCTCGGCGGCTTCCCGCCAGGCGCGATGGTCGGCCCAGAGATAGTATTCGTCCAGGGGCTCCAGGTTCTCGTCTACCGGTATCACGCTGGAGCCGGTGGTGTCCAGCGCGAGCGCCTCGATCAACTGACCGTCAATGCCGGCTTCTTTGATGGCCCGGCCCATGGCAACCGCCAAGGCTGCCATGTGGTCGGCGTGGCCTTGCGTAGCATAGTCGGGATCGTTCTTCTTACGGTGAAGGGGGTATTCGCCGATGCCGGCGCCGAGTCTTCCCTTCCCCTTCTGGAAGATGGAAACACGGACGCTTAGCGTTCCGAAGTCGACTCCCGCAACGATCTCGCCCGCCATGGTGGAACTCATCCCCGATGCCAGTGCATGTCCCAGCCGAGATACTTGCTGGACGCTTCATGGACAATGCTGGAGACAGTCGAGAGGTTCGCCGCCGTGTGATGTTCGAAGCCCTGCTCACAGATGTAGCGGAGCAGCTCCTGCATGCGAGGGATCTCCACGACGCCGGCTCCGCCGAAGGTTTCGAGGGGGTCGTTCGTGAAACGTCCATCACCGACATAGGCGCGCAGTTTGCCGTGACGGTCATCGGTCGAAAATCGGGCATAGGTCATCGGCGCCGCCTTGACGCGTCCGACGCAGGTACCGAAGGTGTTTAGCTTGCCTATCGTTCCTGCAATGATCTCCTGGAAGTCCATTCTAACGTCGGCGAAGAAGTGCTTCGGCAGATTGCTGCAGTGAAAGCAAACAGCCTTGTTCGGATCGTCGCCGTAATTGTTGTTCCAGTCGAGCAGAGCGCTCGGGGTTCCCGAGGCGAGCCGCAGGGCGTGCATTCCGACCACGCCAACGATATCGACTTCGCAGGCGCTTGACATCAGATCGTTGCTCATCATGCTCATGACCGTGCAGGGCACCACGCCGAAATACTCTTCGAGCGAAGTCCAGCACTGCACGGCACTGATGGTCACTTCCGTTTCGCGCATCCAAGCGTCGATCACGGCTCCGAGCTTTGCCATTTTCATCAGCGACGGTTCGGGCACATCGCTTGTGGAAACGTAGCTCTTGATCTGCTTCAGCTTTGCTTGAGCAGGCTCATCCTCGTCCTTCATGCGGTTGATGCGCCCGAGGATTTCCGAGAGGTCGATAGTGATGACGGAGATTCCGTTCGCCTCGAGCAGCTTTTCACTGTAGCGGACGGTATTGAAGGCGGCGGGTCGGGCGCCGATGGAGCCGATACGCAAATTGCGCATCCCGCGAACAACGCGGCAGATTCCGAGAAACCATTCCAGATCCTTCGCGAACTCAGGAGAGGTCGGCGCTTCGGTGTGAAGCGTGGTCAATGAATACGGAACGCCATACTGCCGCAGAT
Source organism: Bryobacterales bacterium (assembly GCA_025462985.1). Lineage (GTDB taxonomy): Bacteria > Acidobacteriota > Terriglobia > Bryobacterales > Bryobacteraceae > Bog-105. Next base: position 2,756 of record JAOAPP010000118.1, read on the forward strand.
TGTTGCAGGCCGACATCTTTCCGCAGAAGCTGTCGCGGCGGTCGCGAATCGTCATTT
>JAOAPP010000122.1 GCA_025462985.1 Bryobacterales bacterium
CCTCGCCGATCTGCGCCGTGCAGCCCATTACCTGCCATTGCGTCACTTCATCGACCGCGTTGATGTGATAAACGCCTTTCAGGCCGTCCCGATCGCCCTGGTGCACCGTGTCGATGCGCAGGTACCCCGGCTGGCCCTGCGGATCCGGCCGGCGGCGTTCGCCGATCTGTACCTGGGCGGGTCGGGTCTTGGTATAGCTCAGCCGGCATTCGCGGTAGCGCCGCTGCTTGCGCAAGTTGTACAGATGCGCCACCGAGATCCTGGCCAGGCGCTCGTATTCTGGCTTCCCGTACTCGCCATACTCGCGTTCCAGAATGCGCCTGGTGGCTGGGCCGCTCAGCGTCTCGTGCGCTTCATCGACCGCCGCCAGCAGCTCGATATCGGCCCGCGTGTAGCGTTGCCTGAAACGGTGCCGCCGGTAGCTCCTCTCCTTGACCTCGCCGCCGTTCAGGTAACGGCCGATCAGTCGCGTCATCTGCGCCCGGCTCAGCCCGGTCAGCTTCTCCACATAGCGTCGTAGCAATCCACGCTTCCCGCGGCTCTGCTGCCCATAGCTGTGAACCTGCAATGTGCGGCTGATCCAACCCTAGATCTCCTCCCGTTTCTGACCCTCAACATGAACCTCTTCACTGGCTTCTAAAAACGCCCGGATCTGTTCCAGGCTCAGCTTCTCTGCTTCCTGCACGCTGATTTTCAATCCTCAGCATGCCCATCCCCTTCAGGCTCATTCTGTGTTGGAAACAAACCACCTGTTCAGGCTCATCTTGCATTGGAAAAGACTGGTTGTTCTCCCTTGCTCGTGACTCTTGTATGATTTTGAGGACGAACGGTGCGCAGTATCGTGAACATCCTAAGCTTGGCGCTGGTGGCTGTTTCGCTCTGCGTACAAGCGCGAGCTGCGGCAGATGACGATGCGCTTCTCACCATTCAACAAGCCATCCAGTCCGGAGACCTCGACAATGCGTCGCGACTGATCGATGCCTCTTTAGCGCGGCATCCCGATGACGGCGGCCTTCACAATCTGCGCGGAATCATACATGCCCAGCGCAATGAGCTGCCGCAAGCTCACGCAGCCTTTGCCGAGGCAGTGCGCCTCTCCCCTCGCTTGATCCCCGCCTGGCAGAATCTCGCGCGGGCCTGCCGACTCGAATCAGAACAGAACGCCTCCGCTATGCCCTGTGCGGTCTCTGCATCCGAGCGCGTCCTCGACTTGAAGCCGTCCGATCCTGAAGCGCGTATTGCACTCGCATACCTTTGCGAGAGGAAAGGACAGTTCGCCGCATCTCTGCGAGAACTCGCAAAGCTCCCCCCGCCCGATGCTTCGCAAGTCCCTAATCTGCTCTTGCGCTGCGCTGATCTCTCCGCTCTCGGGCGAACGGCGGAGGCCATTCCGTTAGCTTCGAAACTCGCCCGGAATCCAGACTTTTCGGAAAAAGATCTCGCGCCTGTGCAATCCGCCTTCGATGCTCCAAAGTCCGCTTCGGTGCTGGTCGCGCTCGTCGAAGGATTGGACGCTCGTCACGCTGCCGGGTTTACATCTCTCCAAAGGCTCGCCATCGCATATGAACAAACCGGACGCTCCAAAAACGCACGCATAACACTCGAGCGCGTCGCACTTCTCGACCCCAACAATACTTCTCACTTGCTGGAACTGGCTCGTCTGGCCGAGGCCGACAAGGACCACGAGGGAGCTCTGGGCTATCTTGCCCACGCACGCGACCTCGCGCCCGGCGATGCGCACATCCATTTCCTGTTCGCCATGATCGCGACGGAATTGGAGCTGCCGGTAGAAGCCCGCGCTTCGCTCGACCGCGCCCTGGCCATCGATCCCGCAAATCCCGCCTATAACTACGCCATGGGCGCGGTCATTTTGAGTACCCGCGATTCCGCTACTGCTAGCCGCTACTTCAAAGCGTTCCTTGCAGCACGTCCGCAAGATGAAAAGGGCCGCTACGCCCTGGGAGTTGCCTATTACGCCTCGGGCGACTATGCCAATTCGAAGACGGCCATGCTGGGCGTAGAAAACAATCCGAAGGTAGCCGGAGGAGCCGCTTACTTTCTGGGCAGAATCGCCCGTCAGGAGAACGATGTCGAAAGCTCAGAGAGATATCTCCGGAAAGCCATCGCCTTGATGCCCGGATACGCCGAGCCCCACACGGAACTAGCGAGAGTGTTGATGCTCAGAGGCGATCTGGAAGGAGCGCAAGCCGAGCTCGACCGGGCACTGCAACTGGATCCACGCAGCTTCCAGGCAAACAGTCAGCGCCTGGTGCTTTATAAGCGAACGCATAATCCGCGCGCCGACAAACAAGCCCAGTTCGTGAAGGAATTGGACGAAGATCGTTCAAAACGGGCCGAACTGATGCTCCGCACAATCGAGGTGAGGCCGTAGGCAATGCTTCTGGCGAGGACCGCCCTGTACCTGTTGGCGGCTGCCGCGGCTTCGGCAGGCGCAGACGACATTTATCAACGACTCCGGCTCGCTTTGACGGGAACCGGCCTCGAAGAACGCGCCGCGATCGAACTGTCAAACAGGAATTTCGACCAGGTCGACACCCTGCTCGCCAAACAGGCGCCACCGAGCAATGCCTCTCGTGCTGAACTGCTTTCCGTCCGTGGCGCGGTCGCATTTCTTGCAGGCAACATGAACGCGGCCGCAGCGGATTTCGCCAATGCAGCAAAACTGGCGACATTGAACGACGCAGACGTATTTACTGAGGCGATGGCTCTCGTCAACTTGGGTGACAACGCCGCCAGTGGCAAACTCCTGCAGCAGCTTGCCGAGAAGCACCCGGAGCGCCCGATCTACGTCTACTGGCTCGGCAAGCTAGCCTACGACAGTCACCGCTACGAAGAAGCTGCCGAGAAACTACAAAAGGCGGTTACGCTCGATCCCAAGTCCCCACGCGCCTGGGACAGCCTCGGTCTCACCTTCGACATGCAGGGCTTCCCCGATCAGGCGCACGAAGCCTTCGAGAAGGCCGTCGTTCTGAACCGCCAGCAAACTCATCCCTCGCCTTGGCCGCCTCACAATCTCGGATACTGGCTCTTGCGAACGAACCGCACGCGGGAAGCAGAACAGGCCCTGCGTGAATCGCTTCGCTACGGCCCTACCCTCGCGCAGTCCCACTATCACCTCGGACGAACCCTCGAGAAAGAAGGCCGCGAAACCGAAGCCGTGAGCGAATACCTCACAGCCACGAACTCGGACCCTAAGTCGACCGACGCGTGTTACTCGCTCGCGATCCTCTATCGAAAGCTGCACCGGAACGCGGACGCTGACGCCATGTTCGCCGAATACAAAAAGCGCCGGCAGGAACTGCCGCACGATCAGACCATTACGCGTTAGAAGCCCGTCGCGTTCGTACGTACGCTGCTACCCGGCGTCGGCGCATTCGGCTGAGAGCTCGCATCGAATCCGAAGCGGATTTAGCGGAATGATTTGCCATTGCTGCTCATCGCCGGACGCAGCTGCCAGAGTTCATTCGACCCGGTCCACCGAGCCCACTGCTGCACTGGAACTCCGTCTTCCACCGCTCCCGGACGGCCCAGTACATCAAGCACCTTCCCGCTGGTTTTGGAAACAACGT
>JAOAPP010000166.1 GCA_025462985.1 Bryobacterales bacterium
TCTTCCATCTGAGTTCGCAACTGTTTAATCCGGCCTTGAATCGCATCCGGGCTGCCCGCGCCGTCAATGATCGTTGTCGCGTCCTTGTCCACTCGCACCTGTTTCGCTCTGCCAAGATCATCCAGAGTCATCTTCTCGAGCTTGATGCCAATCTCTTCCGCTATCGCTCTAGCGCCAGTGAGAATCGCGATGTCCTCCAACAGGGCTTTCCGCCGATCGCCGAATCCAGGAGCCTTCACTGCGCACGCATTGATGGTTCCCCGTAGTTTGTTCACAACCATCGTGGCTAACGCTTCGCCCTCCACATCTTCCGAGATCACGAGCAGAGGTTTTCCTTGCCGGGCAACGAGCTCGAGAATCGGGAGCAGATCCTTCATGCTGGAGATCTTCTTCTCATGGATGAGGACGTATGGATCTTCCAAAACGGCCAGCATGCGGTCGGCATCGTTCGCGAAATAGGGCGACAGGTAGCCGCGATCAAATTGCATGCCATCGACGATACTCAGCTCGGTCACCATCGTCTTTGATTCTTCGACTGTGATGACGCCGTTCTTGCCAACCTTCTGCATGGCATCTGCAATGATCTTTCCGACAGTCTCATCGCCGTTTGCCGAAATCGTTCCAATCTGAGCCATGCTCTCATTTCCCGCAACAGGCGAGGAGATGTTTTTCAGCTCTTCAACAACGGCCACCACGGCGCTCTCGATCCCTCGCTTCAAAGCCATCGGATTTGCGCCCGCTGCGACAGACTTGACCCCTTCACGGAACATAGCTTGGGCAAGAATAGTGGCCGTCGTCGTTCCATCCCCAGCGGTGTCGCTTGTTTTCGAAGCCACTTCGCGAAGGAGCTGAGCACCGAGGTTCTCGAGCGGGTCTCGCAATGAGATCTCTTTCGCTACTGTCACGCCATCTTTGGTCATCGTTGGACCGCCGAACTTTTTCTCGATGACTACGTTCCGGCCCTTGGGACCCAGCGTTACCTTTACTGTGTCTGCGAGTTGATTGACCCCGCGCAGAATCGCCTGACGCGAATGCTCACCATAAATAATCGTCTTTGCTGCCATATCGTTCCTTTTTCGCTTATGCGAGTTCCGCCACAGGTGCTTTAGTTCCTTCTAGAACTCCAAGGACTTCGTCTTCACGAACGATCAGGTAGTCCTCGCCGGCGAGTTTGATTTCGTTGCCCGCATATTTGCCATATAGGATGTGGTCGCCGACTGTGACGTCCAAGGGCGTGACACTTCCGTCGTCGAGGCGCTTGCCCCTGGAGACCGCAACAACCCTCGCTTCGTGCGGCTTCTCCTTCGAACTGTCGGGGATGAAGAGTCCTCCGGCGGTGCTGCTACTCGTCTCAATGGGTTTCACAACGATTCGGTCGTGGAGCGGTCGAAGGTTCATACCGAAGCCTCCTGTTGGCTGTTAGCTATTGCTGCTTGTGGAATGAAGCGGATAGGTTGCACATGTCGCCTGTGCTGCGAACAACAAACATTCGCAAGGGATCGAGGCGGGGTGCATCGAGGTGTGTGAATCCTTTTTAGGGACTGTCTGCGGCCGAAAACGCCGGGCGCGAAGGTGTTTGGAGTCTTGAGCATAGCACCTCCTAAGGTTGTTGCGTTGGGCTAAGGAGGGGGCTCCGACTGTCGACTTAGTTCAGCAAATCGGAAGAGTGGGCGTAGGTGCTCAGTCGTTAACTATAGTAGGTCAAGTTGATGTAGGTGTCAAGCGCTTAGCGGGGCTATACTCTAGCTAACCTTAATCATTTAAGGTTAAGTCACCGCGAGAACAACAGTATGGATATAGCCTCTGTCATTCGGCACCGCATTGAGGAACTCGGAATTGGGCAGCGCGACTTGGCAGTTGCTGCGGACGTAACAGAGTCCTATATTTCACAGTTGCTGGCTAATAAGAAAACGCCTCCGGCGTCAGATCGAACAGATATCTACGAGAAACTTGCCAAAGTGCTAAGACTTCCCAGTACTGAACTGGCAAAGCTCGCTGATACGCAGCGCCGTGAAGAACTGAAGAGGAGAGTTATTGACCTGCCTCAACCTCTCTTTAAGGAATTCCGCCAGCTCATTCTCCGGAGATGCGCGCACGCCAAGAAGAAACAGATAACGAGTATTTTTGAGCGCGAACCTTTTGGCGAATTCGAACGCTTTATCACAACAAAGTTGTTAGATATAGCGAAACAAGTGGCCAAACAGGAGCTTGAAGACGAGAAGTGGCTACATCGAGTAGCTACTGCCAGCAAGAGAAGTTATCAGGAGACGCGGGTCTTGATTTTGGAGTTCCTGGATACGGATATCTTTCATGTTTCCGTCGAAAACTGTACATCGTTTCTGGACCCGCTTTTGGCAAGTTGGGATATCGATTTGGAAACATTCGGAATGCAGATTGTTCTAAATCCGAAGTTAAGTCGAAACCGTTTGAGGAAGCTCGAATTTCGGGAGGCAGCATCCCAATCGGATTCCTTCGTGGAGCCGGCATTAGAAGCATTCCTCAATGATGGAAGGCTCAGCGCCGACATTTCCGACCAGGAAATTGCTTTTCTCAAGAGACTACGTACTAACGGGAAGAGGCCTTCTGTGCTCTACTATCACCGCGAGTTGCAAAACCTCCGAGATCCGGTTAACTTTCTTCCCATTTTTGTACGAAAGCGCCACCACCAAAGAACTGACGTGCTCACGATAAAGTCGACCACATAGAATTGAGGATCTCAGCTTGGTTTCGAACTCGACTTGAACCGAGATGGGCACGCGGGTGCCCACCGAGATGTCCCAATGGATCGGATGAAGCCGAAATTCCTGCCCCTTCGGTGCGACACTACGACCGCATCGACCTTACGGGTCCGTTTCGAAACCCCCGTCGTATTCGATTCAGTTCCGTCGAGCGCCCTCGGACGTCCTCCATGCTCAGATTCACAGTCCGCATGCCGAACGGAGCCATGTCCTCGCACCATTGCTGAATCAAAGGAATGTATGGTGCGCCAACGACTATCAGAAGCGGTTTATGTTTTTCGTACAGTCGACATGCGCAGATCATGGCGGTGATCGTCTTTCCCGATCCCGTGGCCATCTCTAGAAAGCTACGGTATCCTGACCGGCACCATGCTTCAATAGGTTGGCCCTGATGCTGGAACGGACCCAAATCGAAAGTCTTCCGCTCTCGAGAGTTCGATGGTCTGATGCCCTTTATTGCGTGTTGCCCGAGCATACAACTCGCGAAACTCCGCTTCTGTCGGTGGAACATCAGATTGATATGTGAGAACGATTTTGTCGCGGATGGCCTGCGGGGTTTGGATGATCGCGCAGCTGTCATCTTTTTCGTTCCACAGCAGTTCAAACCGCTAGCTCAGTTTGGTTGCAACATAGGCCTGATTCGGATCTTGCCAACAACTGGAGATCAGGACCTGCTCGATATTCTTATGTATACCGGCAAAGGTGACATTGCTTGAGCCATGCGCGGCGAGAACGTCATCATTACTCCGGAATAGCCGCACCTTCGGGTGAAAGAGCGCGTCCGCCATCACGGCCACCTTGATCTCGATTCGACCGGAGTGAAGAAGCCAGGCGAGGCACTTTAGCGTGTGCTACTGCAACGCATCTTCAGTGATAACGACTTCTTCTACTGATAGAGCGCGCGAGACGGCAGCTTCGTTCGGCCGAATGCCGTCCTCTATCGCCGCCCGGTCTTCTGCTCGCAGGAGGGGACTGATGATTAGCCGAAAGCTATCTGTCGAAGAGGCAATGTACGTTGCAAGCCCGGGCGCCAAGGAGGCGAGCACTTGGCTCGAGAAGAAGCCGCCATGCAGTCGACCGTCGATGCCGCCTTGAAGCAGGGGACGAGAACCTCTTCGATAAACGGCTCCGTCGGCAAGAAGTACAGCGGGCGAACGGAATCGAGTGCTCGGATCCCTCTGAAAGCGCTGCCTGCGCCGGTGTCAGCAGAGGTCGTCCAGCTATCGTGCACGTGCGACCCCGCTTCCACTGGCGTGGCTGGGTCTGCCTACGTTTGCCAGCTTCACCACGTCAGACGGCGCTCTCTGGCCCTGTTTGCTCGTCAGTTTACGGACCGCCAAGTCTCTGTACACAAGGTTTTAGCCGATCGGACCGAGATCTGCGTCCGTCGGGAACCAAACATTTGCGAGCATTATTCAACGTACAAGTGCCCCTCTTTCCAAAAGGCATATATGCCGGGATTGATTTTCCCCCACTCGCCTTTTCGGTTCTCGGCAGCGTCTCGGGAACGATGGCTTGGAGGTCCGCAATGACCGCTGGATCATCGAGCCGCTCGGCTGATCCGCATACCTCTACGGATCACATGCGGCGAGCTATGGCAACGTACCGGCATGGGATTTCAATCGATTGTCGACGTTTTGTCGGTCCCGGAGCCGGAGTAGGGTGGTTCGGAAGACGTGACGTGCGGCTCGGCGAAGCTTTATTATCATTAAGCCACCCAACTGCTTAATTGCGATAAGCCGATCACGCGCACGCGTCACGGTCCCTCGTGTCCAGCGATTTCGTTCTAACGGGCTCGCGAAGACTCACGGTGAATTGCTGAAACTCGGTTTCGAAGTCTCGGAACGTACGGTCGCCAGGTATCCGAAGCGCACGAGCGTCCAGGCGCCCTGGCAAAACGGGATTGCAGAGCGGTGGGTCGGAAGCTGCCGGCGAGAGATGCTGGATCACATCATCCCCCTGAATGAACGACACCTGCGATGGCTTCTACGCGAGTACGTGACCTATTACGACGAGGACCGCGTTCACGACTCTCTGGACAAGGACACACCTGACCACAGAAGAGTGCAACTTTAAGCCTTTGCCCATAGCAACACTAACCTCGAGCGCCCGGCTTGGAGGTCTCCATCATCGTTACAGCTGGAGCGTTGCAGCGTGAAACATGCCCCTCAGCCGCTTGGTCTCTTCATGCTTTGGCTCCGCCCAGGGAAGAGGTAGGCGTGATGGACAAGAGCGCGCTAAACTCACGGCTCGCGCAAACTACCTTGTGGAGTTGATGGACCGGGCGCGCACCATCTGAGTGAATCATCGGAAGCACTCACCGATGCGGTTCTGTCAATCCCCTAGCGCAGCCGCCGAAGCCGATTGCGTCATCTGAGCCATAGCTGCCTCCGCACGCTTTTTCATTTCCTCGGGCGCGACATCCTCGATGTGGGTAGCAATAGCCCAAAGATGGCCGGATGGGTCCGTCAATTTCCCAAAACGATCGCCCCAAAACATGTCCGTCGGCGGCGCGTCGCTCTTCGCCCCCGCTTTGAGCGCTTGGCTAAAGACGGAGTCAACATCCTCGACATACAAGAAAATGCTGACAGGCGAGCCACCAAGCGTTTGCGGTGATCGGTTTCCCATCATTTCGTCTGAAAGCATAATTATTGAATCGCCGATTTTCAACTCTGCATGGCCAATCGTTCCGTTCGGGCCGCCCATCCGCACTAGTTCGGTTGCCCCGAAGGCCTGTTTGTAAAAATCAATGGCACGCACCGCATCGCTTACAACTAGGTAAGGCGTTGCGGAGTGGTAACCAGCCGGGATCTTCTTCACAGTTGCAGCCATTTGTATACTCCTCGATTCACCAGACCTTATCACAATCTAAGATCAATCGGTGGACTGCAATTGAACGTGCTTGGGCTGATAGAGGCTTCCCGCCGGGCGTATTAATTCTGCGCCAGTGGCGTTCGTCGACCGGGCGATTCATCAGAATCTGTCGGGCTTCCACCCCAAGCTACGACTAGCCGACACGGACGGTTGAAATCGTTTTCGTAAACACATTGCGCTTTACAGAGGGTCTATTCCGGTTTTGACGACCGTCGCAGTGCGAATGCATCGGACGCAGAGTAAGCGGACCACGCGTGCGGCGCGTCAACGAAGCATATGCAGACACCCGGGCCTCTTATTTTGCGAGCCGAGGCAAAATCGGGCCGAGTACAGCAAGAAATAAGACAATAGGCCGCCGCGAGTGGCAAGAGACGCGGTTCCACCGCAGTTCCCGAGCCGGCGATCACTATCGAAAACTCGCCACGTGGCACGAGCACCATGCCGCGCGCTTGCGACCTGCCGCATCGATCCCCGCTCGGGCAGCGGTCCAATACCCGGTGATAACTTTTGTCACCGCCGTTACCAAGCCCAGTGTTATTGCAGTCGGTGCCACGGAGACCAGCGTGGCCGGATCGATCTGCAGTCCAAAAAAGAAAAAGAAAATCGCTGCAAGGAGGTCTCGCAGTGGAGCAAACAGGCGACGCGATCGCTCGGCAATGGGACCGGAAACAGCGACACGGACGAGAAAGGCGCCAACGGCGGAGGACACCTGCAATTGCTGAGCAAGGCCGGCAACGAGCAATACAACGAACAAAACAGACCCCTCGTTTCGACCACTTCACGTAATGCCGCCATCACCGTGCGTGTCGATTCCGCCTCCACCAACTGTGCGTAATAGATCTCGCTGGTGGCATCGTCCAGAACGACAATCAGTTCGTAGCAGCGCTCATGGCCAAACCAGCGGTGCTCACTTCCATCGATGTGCAGCATCATCCCCGGTAATGGCCGGCGGGGCCGCCGCTTGCAGTGCGATCCCGGCTTCTTGCGGCGCTTCACCAAGCCCGCTGTTTGCAGCACCGTCTTTACCCACGTGTAACTCAGATCGATGCGGTGTAACGCGCGCAGCTTCTCATGAAAGTGCTGCACGTTGAAGTCGAAGTTCTTCTCCCGGCAGAGTTGCAAAACTTCCTCCACCGTCTTCATCGGGACCCGCTTGGGACTGGGACTGAGATTGCGGTAATCCCATAAACCGCTGTGGCCGTGTTCGTTCAGCCGCTCTCGTCAGCGGCGCATCGTACG
>JAOAPP010000734.1 GCA_025462985.1 Bryobacterales bacterium
ATTCCGGAAAGTACAGAAAATCTAAACGTGATGGTAGCTTACAGCCCGGTGCTGGGGTCGAGTTGTGTCCAGCCTCAATCCGAATCCACCGCACCTGCTCGGCGCTTCCCTTCGACTTGCACCGGAGCGGCAGGTCAGCCAAGAACGAGTCGTTTACACCACTGACCTCCAGTTTTGTACCGGCACGATTGGAACTAATCTTCGGGATGCCAGTGCCATAGATCCAGGTCTCGAAGAAAAGGCTCAGGTCTTTATCAGGCTGGCTCGCAGGGATAAAACCGCTGGCGGCTTTTCTAAAATCCTCGTTGCTGATGGGCTTGCCCGCATAACTTCGAAGAATCTCCGCCTGCAACTTACCGAAACTTGCGTCCCCCATACGAGCACGCAGCATGCGGAGGATCCAGGTCCCTTTTCCATAGATCACGGCCTGCCAGGCGGGCAGGCCGGCGGTGGTCATGATTCTCGAACCGAAGTCGACTGGCCCATCGGACTCCACCGTCTTCCCCTCGACAACCAATCCCAAGTCTTTGCGGTACTGCTCGAGAACGGATTCAGTAACAGCCTCACCGCCATTCCGCGTGATGAACTCCAGCGCAGAGTCGTTTGCCATCGCCTCCATCAGCCACTCTGAACGGTATCCTTCCGCCGTGACCAGATTCCCCCACCACTGGTGCGCGATTTCATGCGGCAGCAGCATGTCCGAGAAGAAAATTCTGTCCTGTTCTGAACGTTTGCCTGCCGGGCGGTCTGATTCGGGAATGTAAGCCGTCCTTGCCAGATAGATGATGCCTGGAAAGCCCTGACCGAAATCTCCAGGGATGGGAGTGATCGCAAGCGTTCGGTTCGGCAGCGCCAGCCACTCGGTCGTATAGTGTTGCAGGACCTCCGCCGCTCGCCCGGGGATTCCGTTGAGGTTCGCCGTTATGCCCTGGTCGGCGTACGATTGGATGCGATAGCTCGAAGACTCCACCAGGTGCGCCTGGTATTCGCCAAGATTGAAGCCGGCCAGCTGCTGCGGGGATGTCGTGCGCCGGTGGATCGTTCTCACGCCGCCTTCGACGCTTTCCTCTATCAGGTCGCCCGTTGAAACCATCTGAAAGCGCGCTGGACAGTGGAAGCGCAGGTCAAAGTTCGTCAGCATCGTCTCTGTATGCGGATACCAGAGATTCCGCTCACTCACGAAATAGGAAGATCCGGCCACCTGCGAAATAATCGAGCCCGAATACCGGATCTGAACGCGATGGCTCCGCGACGGATCGAAACCCTGCTTTAGGATAAGCAAAAACTCACCGTCGGAGTTGAACGGATTCGTGATCGCATCCGATTGCTGGAACGCCTCCACGGGTTCGCCATCCACCGTCGCTGATTCTACCTGCATGCGCCTGGATATGTCGAAAGAAAGCACACGTCCGGCGCCCATTTGAGGGCTCACTTCGAAACCGGCGATCGCGACAATGCTGAGATCCGGCTGGACGGTCGCTTCGATGGAATACTGGCTGATGACGGGATCCGGTCTCCGGTATGGGCCCGCATTCCGAGGCCGATAGCTGGTCCAGAGTTCGAAGTGCGGCGGCTCGTTCGTGCCGTCCACCACCCTGCCGACCGTCACCGGCTCGCTGGTCTTCGGCTCATACAGCACGTTGAAGCTGCCTAACTCACGCCCATGTACGGCTGCATAGAAGAAACCGTCCGCCGGCTCGGCGCGATCCAGAATGGCCGACACCATCCGGGTTTTCACTTGTGCACTGGGGTTCCGCAGAATCCGCTCCGCACTCGACCGCAGTTCCGGGTGGAGGTCCGGAGCCTTTCGGAGTCCGGCTTTACTGACCTGGGTGAGCAACTCATCCGCTGTCCCGTCGGTGAAAAAAAGGATGACGGACAGGAAATGTTCATCCAGGTTGGGCGTTTTCGCAAACGAAGCTAGGGAGGCCCGTTCGGCGGTTTGCGGTGGAAGCACCAGAATTTCCGCGTCTCCGGCATCCACCCCTGCCGTTGTGAAAACAGCGCCAATGCGTTTTCCGTTTACCTCGGAAGCGAAGGAAAGCAAGCCGTCGGAGAAGTAGAAACTGACGTCACCCCGCCGCAAGTGCAAATCACGAACGATAAACGTCTGGTCCGGATCCAGAGTGACCCTGCTTAAGGAGTGTGCAACGCTCGCAGCCGAAGGCGGATCTTCAGAAAACCCCAGCGCGGCGAGAATTCCGAACAGTGCGACCGCGCGTAACGCATTCATAAGACGCCGGCCCGTAGAGCCAGCCGGTCACTTGATCTCGGGGCTCTGCGCCGTCGCGGGATCCTGGCCCCAGTTCTCATGGATGGTTCCGCTCTGATCAGAGTAGAATGTGCGCCGTCCGGTGCTCCCAAAGGTCTTTGGCACCGCCGTAACAGCATACCCGGTGGGAATAGTGGCAATAGTGAAATTGTAGCCGCTGGCTGTGCCCCCAGCCAGGTTGCCGGGTATCAGACCCGCGTTCGATGGTCCTTCGGCGGCCCCTGATGGAGCCGGACCAAGCTGCGTGAGGCTGGTCGCATACTGTCCGAACTGCGACTGGTATTGAATTTCCGCCTGGTTGATCGTTCGCACCTCCGCGATCGCCGCCATCTCCTGGGAGTGCATACGAGCCTTTCCCATCTGTGGCAATGCGATCGACAAAATAATCAAGATGATCGCGATGACGATCAGCAGCTCAATGAGCGAGAATCCGCGCTGACTACTGCGCCTGGCAACTAACTTCCTGTGCATACGACTCCCCATAATACGACGTGGCGATTACCCCCTCCGTTGTCTCATGGTGATAAAAGAAGCTAGAAATCCCGGCTCTTCACCAGAGAATCCACGGCGCGCAGACGTTTGGCCAGCCCGGCAAGCAGATCCAGCCGTAAGGCGTTGGCGCCGTCCGAAAGCGCGCGCTCCGGCGCTTCATGCACTTCGATGAAGAGGCCGGCGATGCCGGTAGCGGTGGCCGCGCGGGAGAGCGGTTCGATGAATTCCGGCTGCCCTCCGGACGAAGTTCCGGAGGCTCCCGGCAACTGGACGCTGTGTGTGGCGTCCAGCACGACCGGGTAGCCGGTCGCGGCCATCGTCTGCAATCCGCGCATGTCGACAACCAGGTTGTTATAGCCAAATGAAGATCCGCGCTCGGTCAGGATAATGTTCTGGTTGCCGGTACTGGCCACTTTCTCGGCGGCATTGCCGAAATCCGCCGGAGAAACGAACTGGCCCTTTTTGATATTCACTGCGCGGCCCGTTTTCCCCGCCTCTACCAGCAGGTCGGTCTGCCGGCAGAGAAAGGCCGGGATCTGGAGAATGTCAACGTACTCGGCCGCAATCTCGGCCTGTTCGGGGCCATGAATGTCGGTCAGCACCGGGATTCCCGACTTTCTCACTTCGCCGAGTATCGCCAGTCCTTCCTGTAACCCGGGTCCCCGATACGAATGGACACTACTACGGTTCGCCTTGTCGAAAGAAGCCTTGAATACGTAAGCGCCCAGCACGGAGCGGATCGATTCCGCGATGCGCAGCACGTGTTCCCGGCTTTCGATAACGCACGGCCCGACAATGAAGCTGAGCGGCGCGGCGTTCGCAAATTCGACCGCATCAGGGCCGCTTCCCACCACGACCGACTGGCTCATTCGGCGTGTGAGTACTCTCGGACCACTTCGAGCTCATCCTGCTTACGCGATGCCCGTCGCTCCCCAAGCCTTTTGAGCGCCGCACCGAGAAACGACGTAAATAAAGGATGTGGCTCCAGAGGTTTGGACTTGAACTCCGGGTGGAACTGGCAGCCCAGGAACCAGGGATGATCCGGGATCTCGCAAATCTCGGCGTAAACGCCATCCGGAGTCTGGCCCGTCAGCCGCAGCCCATGCTCCGTCAGGACGCGTTCGTACTCCCGGTTGAATTCATACCGGTGCCGGTGCCGCTCGCTGATGTTTGACTTGCCGTAAGCCGCCAGCGCCAGGCTGTTCTCCGCTAGTTGGCAAGGATAAGCGCCCAGCCGCATCGTTCCGCCGAGCTCATCTACGCCCTTCAACTCGCGCAGCTTGTAGATCACGCGGTGTGGTGTTGCAGCGTTGAATTCAGTCGAATCCGCATCAGCCAGTCCACAAACGTTTCGAGCGTATTCAATCACCATCGTCTGCATGCCAAGACAGATCCCAAAGTACGGAATCTTCTGTTCGCGGGCAGAGCGAATGGCATTCAGCATACCCGGGATTCCGCGCTTTCCAAACCCGCCCGGCACCAGGATTCCGTCGAAACGCTCCAGGTAACTGGCGCATACCGGCCACTCCATCTGCTCCGATTCGATCCACTCGATATTGACTTTGGTCTGGTGCGCGATCCCCGCGTGCAGCAAGGATTCCTTGAGGCTCTTATATGAATCCTCATACTCAACATACTTGCCGACCAATCCAATAGTCACTTCCTGAACCGGATGTTTCATCCGGTCAACCATCTCGCTCCAGCGTGAAAGATCGCGGGCCGCAGCCGGCATGTGCAGCAGCCGCAACGCCGTCTCGTCTATCCCCTGCTCTGCGAAAACCATCGGAATTTCGTACACAGACTGGACGTCCTTCGCCGTGATTACGGCTTTCACATCCACGTCACAGAACAGGGCGATCTTCTCCTTCACCTCTTCGGGCAGTTGACGCTCCGAGCGGCAAAGCAGAATGTCGGGCTGAATACCATTGGCGCGCAGCTCCTTGACGCTGTGCTGAGTCGGCTTGGTCTTCAGCTCCTGCGCAGCCGCGATCCAAGGCACCAGCGTCAGGTGAACGAAAAGCGTATTCTCGCGGCCTTCTTCATGCCGCATCTGCCGGATCGCTTCTATAAAAGGCAGCGATTCGATATCGCCGACGGTTCCACCAATCTCGACGATGGCGATATCCATCCCGTCGGCCACCTTCCGGCACGCCGCCTTGATCTCGTTTGTGACATGCGGAATCACCTGCACTGTCTTGCCCAGATAATCCCCGCGCCGTTCCCGAGTGATGATGTTTTCGTAAATCCGGCCGGACGTCAGGTTATTGCTCTGCGTCAATGGCGCATGCGTAAACCGCTCGTAATGCCCCAGATCCAGGTCGGTTTCCGCTCCGTCGTCCGTCACGAAAACCTCTCCGTGCTGGAAGGGACTCATTGTTCCCGGGTCGATGTTCAGATATGGATCGAACTTCTGCAGCGTGACGCGCAACCCGCGGCTTTCCAGCAGGCAACCGATCGATGCCCCTGCAATCCCCTTCCCCAACGACGAAACTACTCCACCTGTAACAAAGATGTACTTAGGCATGCATCCCCTGCGAAAGCTTTGTTCTTCTCCTCATGAGCCGTAGCCAAAACGGTCTGCCACGGCAGCAAATAATTGATTCACTCGCTCCAGGTCTTCTACGCTGTCCACGCCCAGAGATTCATAGTCCGTTTCCACCACGCGGATCCGATACCCGTTTTCGAGCGCGCGCAACTGCTCCAGCCGCTCCGTCTGCTCCAGCGGCCCCATCGGCAGATCCGGATAGCTCAATAAAAACTCGCGCCGGTAGACATACAGTCCAACGTGCCTCGAGTAGAGCGACGTGTCGCTCCGGCCGTCGCGGTCGAAAGGAATCGGACATCGCGAAAAATAGATGGCGTTGTCATGCAGATCCGTGACCACTTTCACCACGTTCGAATTCACGATCTCGGAAGGGTCGACAATCTTCTTTTTCAGCGTCGCCATCGGAATCGAATCGTCGCCGCTGATGGCCAGCACAGCCGCATCAATCGCTTCAGGATCGATCAGCGGCTCATCGCCCTGGACATTTACATAGATTTGAGACAAATCTGCCGACGCGATCTCGGCCAGACGATCAGTCCCGGAAACATGGTCCCGTCTCGTCATCTGTACCCGGCCGCCAAACTCGCGCACGGCGTCGATGATTCGATGGTCGTCCGTCGCAACTACTACGTCGTCCAGGTAACGCGCCATCTTCGCACGCTCATAGACGTGCTGCACCATGGGCTTTCCGGCGATAGAGGCAAGGGCTTTTCCAGGAAATCTGGAGGAGGCAAACCGGGCGGGAATTACACCTAGAATCCGCGTCCGCACATCTGAGTGTAGCACCACTTACTGCCATCTTCCCGAGTTGGCGGCTGCTGCCGCAGAATGAAGAAAGCACATGTGGAAATCGAT
>JAOAPP010000200.1 GCA_025462985.1 Bryobacterales bacterium
TCCACATCGCGAAAGCTCACGCCGAAACGAAAATAGTGCCAAACGCATTCTGAGATGATTTCTTTCGGGAACCGATGGCCACGATACGGGCTGTCCGACACTCATCCAGCATCGCATCCCAGTGGACAACGCCAATGTGACAATGCCGGACGAAGTCTTCCTGAAGATCAACGGTGTCACTCACTACCTCTGGCGAGCGGTAGATCAGAACGGCGTAGTCCTCGACATCCTTGTACAACCAAAGCGGGACCGGTTCGCCGCCCTGCGGTTCTTTCGCAAGCTGTGGCGGGCAACTGGGCGCAAACCTCGCGTCATCATTACGGACAAGCTGCGCAGCTACGGGGCAGCGCAGCGCATAGTGATGCCCGGTGTGGCTCATCGACAGCATCGATACCTGAACAACCGGGCGGAGAACTCTCACCAACCGACGCGTGAGCGCGAGAGGCGAATGCGACGCTTCAAATCCGCCGGGCACGCCCAGCGCTTTGTTGAGGTGCACGGAATCGTTGCTTCGCACTTCCGCCCTCGACGCCACCTGCTCTCCGCCGCCAATTATCGACGACTCCGTACCAAACGATTCCGGGTTTGGAATCAAGTGACCGAGGCATCCGCTCTCGCCTAATCCGAACTGCGTCCCACCGCCTCCGATCTCGCCCAGATTGTCGAGACCGCCTTTAGCCCGTCGCCAGTTGACAAAGCCTCCTCAACGCCCAACATCTTCAGCTTGCCCGGCGGCTGCGTTCTCATTCAGAACTCTGTCGGGAAAAGAGAGATCTTTGAAGGCAGTGATGGCGCCTTTGCCAAACGCAACGATACTCGATCCGCTTCGCGATCAGGTTTAGGTGAATCTTGTTCTCTTTCATTGTTCAGCAGTGACGGCTGCTCTTTCGAAGCGTGTGTCCGTCGGATAGCGTTTCCTGCCGCGCTCAATCGCTTCGTTCGCGCGTTCTTTCATGCCTGCCTGTTTGGCCGCGGCAGCAAAACCGAGAAGCCCCTCGGCGTTGTAAGGCTCTCGCTTGAGGACCAGCGAGAACTGAGCGAGCGCTTTCTCAGCCCGCTTCTGCTCCAGGAGTATCTGCCCCAGCAGCAGACGGTAGCTGAGCAGTTCCGGGTTTATTTCCAGGAGCCGGGTGATTGCGCCCGCAGCCTCCAAACGCTGGCTCGAATCGAGATAAGAACGAATCAGAGCTTCGCGAGCATCCAGGAACGTCGGTTCGATCTCGATCGCTCTTTGGAAACACTCGGCCGCACGTGATAACTGCTGGTCAGCCTGTGCTTGCTTCCCCTCCTCGTAGGCGGCCTGGGCAGCCTTGATGTGAGGAGCGCCAGGCCGATTCACAAACAGAGCGGCGAACGCAAGAAGGACGGGAAGGGTTGTCACTCCTATTGAGTACCTTTCCCCACGAGGACATCGTTCAGACGAGTATCCGTGACATCGTTGACCGCATTGGTGCTTTTCGAACGAACTTGCCGGAAGAGAGCCTGTGCCTCAAGGGTGCGACCTTGGGCCTGGTATGCTCGGGCTAAATTGTACAGAGCCGCCCTGGAATCAGGTTCTCGATTGCGGGCGAACTCCAGGTCGAAAACCGCCTCAATGGGGTGTCCCGACTCTACAAGCAACTTGCCGCGTAATGTTCGTGCCGCCACGGAGTTCGTGTTCAGGTCGACCGCGCGATCCAGTTCCTGCAGCGCCTGACCCGAATTGGCCGCATCCAACTTGAGCAGGCACTCGGCGATCAGATAGTGCAGATCGGAATCAGAAATTCCGTCCTTAACGGCCGCTCGCAAAGTAGAGAGGGCATCGAAGAACTTCCCCTGTTTGTAATCCACAAGAGCAACAAAGAATCGTGCATCGGCCCTTGACGGAGCGAGCCGGGCGGCGGCGGAGAACTCCTCAAACGCGAGATCGAGACGGCCCAGCATGGTTTCGGCGGCCCCAAGGACGATCCAAGCATCGGCGGAATTGGGGAAAAGCTCTTTCGCCTGAGCGGCAAATTCGGCCGCTTTGGCGACATCACCCCCTTCCGCACAGACCGTCACTAGATTTAAGTAGGTAGTGAGATCGGCTCCCTGTCGCCGTGCCTCTTCTGAAAGGACGTCGTAAGCGTTACGATACAAGCCGAGCTTCGAATACGAAACAGCGAGAAGATTGACTGTTTTTTCGTCGGCCTTGCCGGACAACTGGTATGGTCTGAGGAGGCCGATAGCTTGCCGATACTGGGCGAGTTCGAACCTGCTCAAGGCAACGGCGTAATCGTGAGTTAGCGGATCGGGCACGTCGTGCGGCACAGCTTCGAATACTTCGAGAGCATCCCCGAATCGTCTGGCACGCCCGTAGAGCCATCCGAGTTGAAAGTTCTCGAGTGGTGAGCGGTACGGGCAAGTTCGGTACTGCTTCAGCACTTCGCTCGCCTGATCGTATTGCTTGCTTCCGATGAGCTGCCCCGCGTGCTGAAAAGCCGTATTCGCGTCACAGTTTCCTGCCGGTTCTTGCCCGCCCAAGGCAATGCCACCTAAGCTCAAAAACAGCAGAAGAACGGACACGTCTCTACTGCACGTATGTGCTCGGATTGTCAAAGCGTAAAGCATCCTGGCTGCTGGTCTTAAGACCCGTGAACGCATCGCGCTCCCTCTGCGCTTCGGCGGAACGTCGCAACAAAGAGTAGATCTGGGCTAATTGGAAATGGAAGGCCGCGGACTCCTGCATTTCATGCGCGATCGACTGAAGCACTTGCAGTGCATCGGACAGCCCCCCGTTCTCCTTGTAAGCTCGCGCCAGTTCGAGAGCAATCTCGGGATTTGAGCGATTCTGAATCCAGGCGCGTCGAAGATGTTCCAAGCTCGATGACCAATCGCCGTGACGCGCCTCCAACAGGCCCATCTCTCCATTGGCGATCGGATCCCGCGGATCATGCGCCAGGGCGGAATCGAGCAGCCGCTTCGCTTCTGCCTCTTTTCCGAGAGTCGTATCGCTCCGAGCAAGGCCGATGAGCGCCGCTAATGAATCCGGTGTTTCCGCCAGTGCTCTCTGATACGTCAGGCAGGCTCCAGCC
>JAOAPP010000204.1 GCA_025462985.1 Bryobacterales bacterium
GTACATTTCCTTCGCCCACTCCCACTTCCATGAGAGGTGCTTGTCGTTGAACACGGGAACCGATCGTCCGCTGTCACGAAACACTTTCACCATTTCCTGAAAAAAGCGGTAGCGCGGATACTGCACATGCCCTTGAGGCGTCTGCGGATAGTCGCCATGCTCCCCGACAATCACAACGCCGTCCACCGCCAGACTGTTTCCGCCCAGAGTCAGCGCCTCCGCGATGGTGGGGTCGATCCTCATCCCGGGAAACCGCTGGGCGCGCTCGGCGCTCAGATCTTCAGGCGGCTTCTGGTCAACGTACAACGACACCAGGTCCATGGGCGGATGATGATGCGTTCCGTTCCATCCGTATCCGTCAAGAAATCGATCCACGATGTGTTGCGCGTGCGAATATTTTCGGTAGACAGTTACAATGGCGGCCAGTTTCATGAGAAGGAATAGCTAGATGATGCCCTTTATCCTGGCGGCTCTGCTGAGTGCGCCGGAGATTTTCACTTTCGATGCGCATGTTCACGTCATCAACCGTCAGTTCTATCATGGCGGCAACATCGGTGATCGCGTGAAGGATGGTCAGTTCGATCTGCCACGCGCCCGGCAAGGCGGCCTCAACGCTCTGTTCTTCTCGCTGTTCGTCACTGAAGAGTATTATCCTCAGCACTACGAAACCAAACAAGCTCTGCGGCTGGTTGACCTGGCGCTGCAGCAGATCAGAGAGAATAGCCAGACAATCGAGCTCGCGCTAAACGGCGCGGACATTGACCGTGTCGTGCGGTCCGGCAAGATCGCGGCCGTGCTCGATATGGAAGGAAGTATCGATCGTGAAGGCGACCTGGGAGTGCTGCGCCAGTTCTACAACCTGGGGCTTCGCTCGTATCAGCTTTCCGCGCATAACGCGTCCAATGAGTATGCCGACTCCTGTTGCTCTCCTCCGCAGTGGCACGGCTTGAATGATCGCGGCAAGGCGCTTGTGGGGGAGATGAACCGGCTCGGCATCGTGATCAATGTTTCGCATGCGTCGGACGAAGCCATTTCGCAAGCCATCGACGCCAGCTCCGATCCGATTGTAGCCACACACCACGGCTTGCGCGAATTCAACGACATCCCACGGAACATGCCGGACTGGCTGCTGAAGAAACTCGCGGCGAAGGGCGGGCTGATCGGGTTCCAGATCGGCAATGAATTTCATAACAGGAAAGTGTTCGACTGGCGCACGCAGCACGCCGGCAAGCCTTTCTGGGATACGGCACGCGTCAACCCATCGAACATGTCAATTGAGGAGATCGACAAGATGGTTGCGCCGCAATTTCCCATGTTGGGGAGCAACGCTCCAGACAACCTGAAATTCACGGTGGACGATTGGCTGCAGGTGACGGATCGCGCGATTCAGCTTGTCGGCGAGGACCACGTAATTCTCGGGACTGACTTCGATGGCGGCCCCACGCTTCCTCTTCCGATGCACGACATCAGCGATCTTCCGCTTATCACGGCTGCAATGCGGCGTCGCGGCTACTCCGAAGAACGCATCCGCAAGATAATGGGAGAAAATTTGTTGCGAGTGTTTCGCCAGGTTACGGATAAGCCGCGGGCGGCGGCGTACTGGACCAGCCGATCAAATCCACGATAGAAGCGTTGCCCGACGCAGCGGACTACTATAATGGACCCGGTTTATGCCGAGGGGGCCAGACGGCGCGACTCCAGGCGGGGCAGGTACGCGCGTCTCCCCAAGGCCATTCGAAAAGCGAGGTATCAATGAAAAAATTCATTCAGGTCATATTGACGGCCATGATGTTGCTGTCTACGGGGTTATTCGCGGCTGACGCGACACCAAAAACGGTGATCCACGTGATCACCGTGAAGTGGAAAGCCGATGCCAGTCCGGCGCAGATCAGCAAGGCGCTCGACACGGTGGCGGCTATGCCTTCGCAGTATCCAGGGATCACTCACGTCTGGACAAAGCCGATCAAAAAGCAGCTTCCGGAGGGCTTCAGCCATGTCATCGTGATGGAATTTGCAAGCGAGGACGCACTCAAGAAGTACGTCGACAGTTCGGCGCAAAAGAAATTCTACGAAGTCTACATGCCGATCCGCGAAGAGAGCCGGACCAGCGATATCACCAATTAGCCGTACGGTCCTCCCTTCTCGCCGCCCGCGCGAGTTCAACCTTGCTGCCAAGCCCAGCTTTTGGCGAGAAAGAACTCGCGCGCGGCGCACATATCCCTTGACATCAACTCGAGACCAGGTTGTTCTCGACCCGGAGGACAGGAATGCCGGAGCGAGTGCTTGCGCTCTCAGAGCAGGTATCCACGATCGCGACGTCGCGTGTGGAAGACATCAGGCGGATCACCAGGGTCGCCAGGATTCTGGGTATGAATGCGGCAATCGAGTCCGCTCGGTCTCACAACCCGGCTTTCGCGGTTGTTGCGGACGAGGTCGGATCACTGTCGACGAAGATCGATGAGCTGACCGAAGGGTTGCAGCAGGAGCTGAACGGAAAAACGGCTGACCTTAGAAACCTGGGTCAATTGCTCGTTGCTCAGATTCGAGGTTCGCGCCTGGCGGATCTGGCTCTGAACATGATCGACATTATCGATCGCAACTTGTACGAGCGTTCCTGTGACGTGCGATGGTGGGCCACCGATTCCGCCGTAGTTGGCTGCGTCGACAAGCCGAGCCCGGAAAACTGCGAATGGGCATCCCGCCGCCTGGGCGTGATTCTGGACTCCTATACCGTCTATCTGGATCTGTGGATCGCAGACGCAAAAGGGAGGGTTCTCGCAAACGGCCGACCATCAACATATTCTGCACGCGACCTGAACGTCAAAGGCCAGCCGTGGTTTCACCAGGCTATGCAAACGCGCGACGGCGCCGAATTCGTAGCCTGCGATGTCATGAACGCCCCCGCTTTGCATGGAGCGACAGTGGCAACGTATGCTGCGGCCATTCGCGAGAACGGTGATGCTCATGGACGCGCAATCGGCGCTATGGGCATCTTCTTCGATTGGGCCAAGCAGTCCCAGGCAGTAGTGGACTCCGTTCGGTTGACGGACGACGAGCGCGGGAAGACCACCTGCCTCATCCTAAGCGGAGACCATCGAGTGATTGCGACAAGCGCACGCTCCGGTTTATACAATCGGTATCCCATCGAGACGCTCGGTCAGAAGATCGGCTCGTATCTTGATCCAAAAGGAAATCTGATTGGATTCGCTCTCACGCCCGGATACGAAACGTATAAAGGCCTGGGGTGGTACGGCGCTTTGGTTCAATCAGGCGGACCAGGCTAGCGGGTAATGGTTCTGTGCCTCTTGTCCTTCTCGAGAAACGCCAAACCAGCCGATGCCGGTTCTCGAAATCGACGGAAGCCAGGGAGAAGGTGGCGGCCAGATCCTCCGTACATCGCTGGCGCTTTCTCTCCTTACTCAAACTCCATTCCGAATAGTTAGCATTCGGGCACGTCGCGCAAAGCCGGGATTGCGGCATCAGCATCTCGCGGCGGTGCGTGCTGCCGCGGCTATCGGAAGCGCGCACATCGAAGGAGACGCGATACACTCCACGGAGCTAACGTTTCGTCCTGGTCATGTGAAGGGTCGCGAATACGAGTTCGACGTCGGCACGGCCGGAAGCACCACTCTCGTTTTCCAGACTTTGCTGCCCGCTCTGTTGCAGTGTTCTCAGCCTTCCCGGATCACTTTGCGCGGCGGTACGCATAATCCGGGAGGTCCGCTCTGGCCCTTTCTCGAAGCGGTTTTCCTCCGGGCGCTGGCAACAATGGGCGCGCGAGTGTCAATTCGGCTCACACGCCACGGCTTCGCGCCGGCCGGCAGCGGCCAATCGATGGCTGAGATCCAGCCATCGAAGCTCAATGCGCTGACGCTTCATGAAAGGGGGGATTTGCGGACGCGCAGCGTGCTGGCCCTCGTTTCCGGTCTGCCTTCCTCCATTGCGGACCGGGAGCTGTATGTCATCGTCGATCGTGCGGTGCAATACAGCGCGCGGACACAGGCTGCTCAGCAGTAGGCGTCAGTACAACTCGCCTGATCCCGCCAAGAAGCGTCAGGTCCCAATGGATGGATGCTGCCGGTGAAAGTCGGTTCTGTTCTGAAATTCGCGAGCGAATGCCAGAATCGTGTTCTCGCTAAATGCCGGACCCACAATTTGCAGGCTGATCGGCAGGCCGTTGACAAATCCGCACGGAATCGCCATCGCGGGAACGCCGCATAGATTCGTAGCCTGCACAAGTCCCGCGGCAACTCCTTTCCGATCGGGCCGCTTGGGCTCATTTTCGTCAAAAGGCTGATCGGATCTCTCGGGCAGGCTGAAATGGGTGGGCGCCACCAGCAAGTCTACTTTCGCGAACAGATTGCGGAAAGCCGCCTGAACCTGCGAGCGTACACGCATGGCCTTCAGGTAATCGATAGCCGAATAGTTCAGCGATGCTTTCAGCCCGTCTATTTGACTCTCGTCGGCTAACTGGTTCACTTTGCCACTGCGAATCAACTGCTCGAAAATGGAAGCTCCTTCGGAATCGATGATGGTTCCGATCACAGGCCCGTACGGGTAGTCCGGGAGCGTGGTCTCGACCATTTGCGCGCCGACGGAATTCACAACATTCAAGGCATTGGCATAGGCAGGGCGCAGCGCTTCATCAGGCCAGTCGGAAAAGTCGATGGCGGCAAACCCGACTCGAAGCTCGCTTATCTTCCGGTAAA
>JAOAPP010000231.1 GCA_025462985.1 Bryobacterales bacterium
TCCACATATGGACATGAGGAGGTAAGTGATTGTAACGAGGAGTGTCAAGCGATTCGAACTCAGGTCGGTCTCGGGGCTTCCGTGTTACCATATGCACTGACATGGCGGAGGGAGAAGTCCCCTCGCGACAGAGCATAATCCGCTTCGGTGATTTTGAACTCGACTTATTCGCCCGGACTCTCTCCCGGCGTGGCGTCCTGTTAAAGCTTCAAAAGCAGCCTCTGGAAGTGCTGGTATTACTCATTCAAAGGTCGCCAGCTGTTGTTTCGCGCCGCCACATACAACAGCACCTATGGGGCAATGATGTCGAAATCGACGTTGAGCAAAATATTAACTTCTGCATCCGTCACATTCGTGGCGTTCTGGGCGATACTTCTGCCGCGCCTCGTTTTATAGAGACATCGCCTCGCATAGGATATCGCTTCATTGCCCCGTTCGAGGGCCGGTCGACAGGAACTCAGGAACCGGCGGATGCATCGATGGAGGAGATCGCAGTCGCACCGGAAATGAGTCCGGAGCCGCCCAAACACTCAAACGCTCGGAAAAAATCGGGATTTTACTCAAATCTTGCTCCTATCGGAATTGTCTTGCTTATTGCCGCCGCTGCCACCTTTGTTGGGTACCTGCGATGGAAAAAACAACAAGACCAACATGCGGAGTTGCTGCACGGCTACGCGATAGCGATGCAGCAGCTGCGGACTCGCGATTTACGCAACATGGTGGCCGCCGCCGACGAGTTTCGGCATCTCATAGAGTGGCATCCGAAATTTGCATTAGGTTGGGCGGGCTTGGCCGAGGCATCGGCTCTTATCCATCCACACGACGCGAGCATGGCGCTCGAACTGGCAGAACGGTCGGTTCGAATGGATCCTAAGTCCGGGGAATGTCACGCCATCTTGGGATTTATCCTTTTTACGCGCTCCTGGCAATGGACTGCGGCCGCGGAACAGTTTGACGTCGCTGCCTCACTAAATCCTAATGATTCGCAGACCTGGTATTGGATTGCTCAATCGCAAGCCGCCAGGGGCCGCCCGGGAGATGCGGTGATTACTATCGATAGGGCGCGGAAGCACAGTCCCGAGGCAATGAATCTTACGGTTATGAAAGCGGCGTGCCTATATTTCCAGCATGACTTTAAGGGCGCACTCGAGGTGGCCGATCAAGCCCTCGCCCTCCACCTTCCGGCAGCCTGGGAATGGAGAGCGCGCGCCCTATTCAAGCTGGGTCAGCAGGTGGAAGGCGTTCGTTCCTTAATCTACGATCTGGGCACAGGGAGTTCGCGCTCTGCAGACGCCGTGGCGTCGCGGGCCGATGCACTCGTAGCGAGCGTTAAGGCCGGTGGCCTAACGGAAGGTCTGGGTAAACTTCTTGAAGAAACGAATTCCTCCGACGTGGCGGCCATTCAGTCGCATAATCGAGCGGTGTGGTTTATGCTCCTCGGACACAATGATTCGGCTCTCCACGAACTGGAGATCGCGGTCGATTCGCATCCGCGCCCTTTCAATTTGATCTACCTGAATGTCGATCCAGTGTTCGATCCGATTCGAAGGCGACCGCTGTTTCAGCGAATAATCAAGAAGTTGGGCATCTCGTGAGCTTGGTGGGCGCCGGAGTATGTTGCAGGCGAAGACCAAAGCCTTTCCGAATGTGCGCCTCCTCCGGTGTTGCGCTTGGTTCGGGACCAGCATTCATGTCATTCGTTTCGTGTTGTTAACGCTCGCGCCGGTGCACCGAGAAGGCGTAATCGCGGCCCTTTGCCCGCCTACACGTGCGGTACAAAGCCACGATGCGAGTTCACGGTGAGACCGAATCCTGCCGGGAGCGTGAGGAAGAAGACGTCGTACGGGCCGACTCGCTTTGAGAAGTAGGGCATAACCTGGTTCTTCCCCAGGTCTTCGAGCAGTTCGTTGTGATTCCCGCTGTAACGCACGATCGCGATACGCGTCGAGTTGGTGGAGTGAAGACTGCGGATGTCGTCCGGGTAAATTCTTCTCGGGTCCACGGATGTGTACATTATGACTCCGGTCCCGTCGAAAACTCCGTCCACTTGCGCCGCACGCAGCATGCGATGGATCTCATCCACATCACCGAAGCGCATAAACCCGTCCGGACCTTCGCCCATTCTGCCCATAATCCACCTGTTCATCACCATCCAATTGATCGCCGTTGCCAAAAGAATAAGGGCCGGTAGCGCCCGAAGAACGGGATGCAGAGGTCTTAGAGCGAAAAATGCCAGAGAAAGCAGCGCTGCGACACTGAAAGGCTGCGCAAGCGCGAGATATCGAGGAGTCACGAAGGCGGGCTGGAACGACGGATACATGCTGCCGAAGGAGATCTGCACCAGGATCAGGCAGCCAAGGCAATAGGCCTGATAACCCAAAACCAGGAGAATCCAGTGCTCGACCTTGCCGTTGCGCCAAACCAGCACAAGCCCTGAGACCGCAAGCAGCAGCAGAACTACCTCCAACGCCTTCAGCGGCAACAGGGTTGGACTCCACGCGCCGGTTACAGCGTAATAAAACCCCTTCGGCAGGAGAATCCAGCGGGTGTGAGGTACAGGCCCGACGCCGTGGTACGGAGTCGAGTCACCGGCCACCACGCGGAGGCAGAACAGATAGACGCCGACCGGCGCAACCGCTGTCAGAAGTACTTTGGCAAACGTGATTGGCCGCGGACGGCGAAGAAGCTCCACCAGCCCATAGAAGCCAAGAAGCTTAACGCCGGAGTAGCGGAAGAGCGTCATAACAAAGATGGTGGCGGAGACCAGAACTGCGCCGGCCGGCTCCCGCAGTCGGCCCGACAGCACAAGAAACACAGCGGCAATCCCGGTGGACTCATAAACATCGGTTCCAGTCGTGGGATAAGCGAGGAAGAGCGAGAACGCAACCGCACAAATGAGAATCGTATCGGGGATACGCCAGGCTCTACCTGCGGCAAGCCATGCGACTGTCCACACAAACTTGGTGACGTAGAACACTACGAGCGCGCCGGCCGCCAGGGTCAATCCGAGCTTCGCCAGACCATACAGAACCAGCGTGTAGCCAGGGGGATACCACTTGAGCGTTTGGCGCATATCGGCGCCGACCTCGACCGAACTCTCGGGGCCGTACGCCTCATGCAAAGGAACCCGATAAGTGCCATCCTCCAGGAGGGATTGTGCCGCGATAACAGCGGAGTTCTGATCTCCGCCAAGCTCAATGTGGCGTGGGTAGAAAATCGCGTACGAGAGCACCAGCAGGCACGCAACAAAACCTAGCCGCAGCTTGGAATTCATGGGAGAAACCTTCCCTCAAAAGCCTCGTAAGGATCTACGCATATCGTATATGTGCCCCGGGCTAGTGAACGACTTGTCGACTTCATCTGCAAGTGACTCAGCCTCTTCGAAATGCAAATTGAAATTGGAATCCATTCCCGAGAGATCGTGCCGACCCGAACGAGTCGCTGCCAACCCGGACACCGATCGTTGAAACAGAATGAGGAAAGTCGAAGGTAAGATCCTGATGGAATGCAACAGCTGTTGGCTGATGCCCGCCTGAATAGCGACGCCGA
This sequence comes from Bryobacterales bacterium, assembly GCA_025462985.1. Taxonomy (GTDB): domain Bacteria; phylum Acidobacteriota; class Terriglobia; order Bryobacterales; family Bryobacteraceae; genus Bog-105. The sequence goes on from JAOAPP010000231.1 coordinate 3,550, forward strand.
AATATCTCCCTCTACCGCGCTGCTACAGCAAACGCGAGGCGACCGGCGAGTTCCTGATACAAACGCAGCAAAGCAACATAGTGCGCCTCGGGAGTGTGTTGCTCCAACACCTCCCGATACGCATTTTCTCTGAGCGTCGCCCCGAGATTAGGGTTGTCCAACATACGGGAGATCGCCTGAGCGAGTTCCACCGGATTTCCTGGCTTCACCAATATTGCGCTTCGGCCGTTCTTGACTAGTTCAGGAACTCCTCCCACAGCCGTTGCAATCACGGGCACCCGGGCCACCATCGCTTCGAGTAACACATTCGGCGAGCCCTCGCTCAGTGAAGGCAGCACAAACAAGTCGGCCAGCTTGTAGTAGTCAAACGTATTCCTCTGGTAACCGGTAAATCGCACCCGGCCGGCCATACCCGCCCTTTCCGCTTGCTGTTGGCAGCGCTGCCTTTCTGGGCCATCACCCACGATTACCAGATGCAAGTCAGGATATCGGCGCTGAAACGATGCTGCGGCGGCGAGCAGATCGTGGTGGCCTTTTTCGTTCGAGAGCCTGCCCACGGCTAGGATGATCCGGGCATGCTCCGGCAGGTTCCACTTCGCGCGCAACGAGGATACATCTTCAACGCTTGCATTCTCCGTCACTGAGACGGCGTTCGATACCACCCGGGTTCGTTCACGGCTGACACCATTGCGGACCAGCAGGTCTCGAAATGGCTCGCAGACGGTTACGACACGGTCGGCGCGCGGCAGTGACCAGCGGTCAAACTGGTTGTACATCCGCATCTTGAAGTCGGGATCCGTGTAGCCGTGGTGGTAGGCGACCCAATGCATCTCACGAGGTTTCGTCAGTGCGACCAGAAAATGGGACTTGACGGAATGGCTCTGTATGATATCGGGCGAGCGTTCGCGAAACAGCCGCTGCAGCTGAGGAATGACGCGCCAATCCAACGGATATCGTTCTCGGACGACGTCGATTTCCAGGCCCGCGGCGCGAACCGTATCGATAACTTGATTCGACAGTGAGTGCTCGTTGCCGCCGGCGCGAACGTATGTGAGTAACGACACGCGAACGTCGGCATTGGGTCGAGATTGCGCGAGCTGGCAGAAACGCAGCAGGTTCTTGGCGGGCCCGGTAACAGTCTGGGCCTCCAGGATTGCCATCACTTGAATGGGATTGCCGTTACCGCGCATCGGCTTCACATAACACCCGCGTCTCAGCGGCGTGCTGCTGTCGCTGTAACCAGTTCTCAAGGATCAGCAAGTACCAGAGTTGCTTGGGCGCTGCTCCAGACTGCAAGGCCTTGTCGATGTGAGGCGTCATGGCGCCTTCCCGGATCCAGCCATCACTCTCTAGGCGCGTGCCCGATCGCAAAACTTCGAACGAGTTTCGCCAGTGCGTCGCGATCCACTTCTCTGCCGGTATGGTGAATCCCTGCTTTCGGCGGTCAGCGACGTCCGGTCCAACCCGTCGGCGAACAATCTCGCGCAGAACAGCCTTCAACTGCCCGCCACGGAACCGGATCTCCGGAGGTAGCGCCGCTGCAAATTCCCAGAGCTTGTGGTCGAGCAACGGAGCACGTGCCTCGAGAGAGTAGTACATCGTCGATCCATCCACCTTGGGGATGAATTCCCCGATGAACTCTGTTTTGCGATGGTACGCAAACACGTCCGACAGAAGGCGCCGGGCGGATGCGAAAGAGGGCTGCATTCGTCGCTGGGCTAATTGCCGGTCTTGTAGTTGTTCGCCCAACATGAATCGCCGTTCGAAATAGGGTAAGCCGTCACGGACACGCGTGTATGCGCCCAGGCCGCCCACGGTGTAATCGATAAAATTCTTGGCTCTCCGCGTCCCCGTGCTTGCTTCAAATATCGGCCGCATGGGTCCCCAAAGTTGCGGCGCCACCTGCGGCAAGCGCCGAGCCAGCCGTTGGGCCCGCCACGCATTGTAAAAGTACGGATATCCGAGATAGACATCGTCGCCACCGTCGCCTGTCAGCAGCACAGTTGCGAGCGGCTTCACGGCGGCCGACACTCGCATCAGGCCCAACGCAGACTGGGAGGCAAACGGTTCACTGAACGCTTCGGCTAGCTGCGCCAGCGCCGGTTCGCCTAACGAGCCGAGCGTCACCACCTCATGCGCGATTCCGAGACGTTTGGCGATCTCCGCCGCCTGTGCGCTCTCGTCGGACGAATCGCCCGGTGTTCCAACCGTAAAGGCCTTCACGTCAGCATTAAGCTGCTTCATGGCCCAGCAGACCAGGGTGGAATCAATTCCACCGCTTAGGAGTGCCCCAATCGGTACATCCGAGCACAGACGAAGTCGGACTGATTCAACGATCAAGCGTTCGGTTTCCTCAACGGCTTCGTTGAAGCTGATCTTCGAAGATTCGTCAACGGGAGGCGGCGACCAGTAACAGCGCTGCGAAGCATGACCGTCTCTCCACTCGAGAATAGTCGCGGGTGGAAGCTTCTTCACGTCGCGGTAAATCGAGCGCTCATCCGTGATGTACCCGAATTCCAGAAACTCGAGGACTGCATCCGGATCCATCTGTCCCCCCGCGCCGCACGCTCGAAGGGCGGAAATGGTCGATGAGAAGCCGATCTGGTCGCCGTTCTCAGCGTAGACGAGCGGTTTCACTCCAAGGCGATCACGAACGAGGTAAAGAGTTCGCCGTGGGGCGTCCCAGATGGCGAAAGCAAACATGCCTCGGCATTGCGAGACTAGTTTTTCGATTCCCCACTCTTGGTAACCACGCAGCAGAACCTCCGTGTCAGATTCCGAACGGAAGCGGATTCCACTCTTTGTCAGATCTTCCCGAAGCTCCAGGAAGTTGTAGATACAGCCATTGAAGACCAACCCAATGTTGCCGTCGTCGGAAACCATTGGCTGGTTGCCGAGTTGACTGAGGTCAAGGATGGCTAAGCGCCGATGTCCGAACGCGACACCGGGCCAGGTCACAATCCCTTCTGCGTCCGGGCCTCGGCGCGCAAGATGAGGCAGCATTTCCTTGACGACCTGCCGCTCGCGGCCCGATCTCTGGACACTAACAAAACCAGCAATCCCGCACATAATCCGAGTCGAAGCGTAAGCACCCAAGCCGGGCGCCAATCGCCTGAGTTCTACCTTACCCTAACTAGCTCCGTTTCAATGTCGCTTAAAGCCACGTTCGAGACAGGGCAACGGTCCTAAAACTGTCAGTACAAACGGGTGCTTTCGAGACCAGTTGGTCTGTAGCAAAGCCAATCGGCACTTAACCCGGCCAGTACGGTTTAGTCCCTCAGTGGCATGTACTAAGTACCTATCTCTCTTGTACATTCGAGTGGTGAATGAAGTAGGCGTGTGCCCCCGTTGTCATTCCCTTGATGTTGATGTCTCGAAAAGTCGCAAGCTGGCCGATTACTTAATGAGGCTGTTCAAGCTCAATCCATTCCGCTGTCGCGAGTGCCGCTCCCGCTTCTATCTCCCCGCGTCCCTGGACGAACGGATACGCGCTCAGAGTGAATGGCTCCGTGGATCTTCGAGCAGATCCCGGCGACGTTCCAAAGGTCGTTCTGCTTCGACCTGAGATATATCGGACCCTAACAGACAACGTCGATATAATTGCAGCATGCTGCAAGCTACAGAGAAGATTTGGCACAACGGACGCCTCATCAACTGGGATGATGCGAAAATCCATGTGCTTACCCATGTTGTAAGCTACGGCAGTTCCGTGTTCGAGGGAATCCGCTGTTATGACACTGTAAAGGGTCCGGCGATTTTCCGCGCTCCCGAGCATGCGCGCAGGCTGATCGACTCGGCAAAAATCTACCGCATGGAAGTTCCCTTCTCCCTTGAAGAGTTGACGACCGCCATGGTAGATGTCGTGCGTGTTAATCAGCTAAAGTCCTGCTACATCCGCCCCATCGTGCTGCGCGGCTACGGCGATGTCGGCGTGCTTCCGAAAGCCAACCCGATCGAAACCTACATGGCCTGCTGGAGCTGGGGCAAGTATCTCGGTGAAGAAGCCTTGATCAATGGTGTCGACGTTTGCGTCTCCTCCTGGACACGCATCGCTCCGAATACTCTGCCGGCGCTATCAAAAGCAGGCGGAAACTACCTCAACTCTCAATTGATACGCATGGAAGCTGCGGCTAATGGGTATGCCGAAGGAATTGCCCTGGATGCTGGTGGTTATGTCAGTGAAGGCTCGGGCGAAAACATCTTCGTCATCCGCGACGGCAAAATCCTCACCCCTCCGCTGGGCGCATCCGTACTCCCCGGCATCACTCGCGACACGATCCTAACGATTGCCGCGCAGCTGAATATTCCCGTGGTCGAGACAATCATCCCTCGCGAACTGCTCTATATCGCCGATGAAATCTTCTTTTCCGGGACCGCCGCTGAGGTCACGCCGATTCGTTCGGTGGACCGCATCGTCGTGGGCCCCGGCCATCGCGGACCGATCACCGAAAAGATTCAAAGCCGGTTCTTCGCCATAGTGGAAGGAAAACACCAGGATGAGTTCGGCTGGCTGACGCCGGTGACGGGAGTGCCCGAAACCGTTACTGCCTAGCCCGTAAATTCGACGAGTTCCGGCGCAAATGCCTGATCGGACAGCCACCTCCCCCGAGATTACCTGCCGACCCTGCATCCGCGCCGGATCTATACGTTTTGTACCTCATCTGAGCAAGGCGCCGCCAGCCAATTCGACGCTTTGCAAGGGTGTTTTCAACACCTTTTATCGGGTTCAGATTGAATAGGTTGGGAGCAAGCTCCTGTGTGTAAGCTGTGAAAAAGATAAGGATGAATTGTGATGTCTGAGAGCGTCGAGAGCGGCAGCGCCCCGAAGACCCTGACCGGCCAGATTGCTGGCACGTCTTCAGTGGTTCAGGTTGAGTACACTTCCGTGATACAGGCTGTCGATGAACTCATCAGGCCGCCCACTGCCGCGGAGTATCTGTCGCCCGGCTTCATTGATATCCAGGTAAACGGCTTTGGCGGAGTCGACTACAATGACCCGTCATCTTCGCACGAGGCTATCTTCGGATCGATCCGGAAGATGCTTGAAACGGGGGTCACACGGTTCTTCCCGACGATCATTACGGGGCCGGAGGAGCGTATCGTCGGCGCCATTCGCAACCTCCTCGCAGCTAAGCGCGAACTTGAGCGCAACCGAATGGCAGAGTCCAACGCCATTGAAGCATTCCACATTGAAGGACCGCACATCTCCCCTGAGGACGGACCCCGCGGCGCGCATCCCGTGCAGCACGTCAGAAAGCCCGACGTGAACGAGTTTCAGCGATGGCAGGACGCAGCGGAGGGGATGATCCGGCTCGTCACGATCTCGCCGGAGTGGCCCGAAGCGCCTGATTACGTTTCGCACTTAATGCGATCCGGCGTGGTTGCCAGCGTGGGACACACCAAGGCCAGCTCGGAGCAGATCGCCGCAGTGGTGGATGCCGGAGCGACTATGTCCACACATCTGGGAAATGGCGCACATAGCGTTCTGCCGAAAACGCAAAATTACATCTGGGACCAACTCGTGGATGACCGGCTCACGGCCAGCTTTATCATCGACGGCATTCATATTCCGAGAGCGTTCATCCGCGCGGGGCTGCGGGCGAAGGGTATCGAGCATTCAGTCCTGGTCACGGACGCTGTTATGCCCGCCATGTGCGAGCCCGGTCCGTACCAACTCGGAGAGGTCGCAGTGGAATTAAAGCCTGACGGCCGGGTTGTCCTGCGGGGTGGTACGCGCCTAGCCGGTTCGGCGCTGCGCATGGATCACGCTCTTAGTCTGGCTGTTCATTTGGGACGCGTTTCGCTCAGGGAGGCGCTTGCGATGGCCACTGTCAACCCTGCACGAGCCGGACGGATCGCGGGCCGAGTGCGTGGCCTCGCGACGGGTGAAAAGGCCGATTTTGTTAAATTCCGTTGGGACGACAACACCGAGCACTTGACGGTTGTGGAAACTGTGCTCGCGGGAACCACTGTTTATAGCGCGTAAAGTTCGCTTCGATGGAAACTAGTCACCCATACCTGAATCGAAGAGATACAACAGGAACAGGAGAAATAACCTAAATGGCATTTACACTTCCGCCGCTTCCCTACCCTTCGGACGCAATTGAACCGAATATCGACAAGGCCACGATGGAGATCCATCACGACAAGCACCATGGGGCTTACGTGACGAATCTCAACAAGGCCCTCGAATCGGCTCCTGAACTGGCCAACAAGTCAGTGGAAGAACTGCTCGCAAACAGCCTGGCTTCCGTTCCGGAATCGATCAAGACGGCGGTGCGGAACAATGGCGGCGGACACGCGAACCATACGCTCTTCTGGAACCTGCTGTCTCCCAAGGCCGGCGAAAAGCCTTCCGGAGATATTGAAAGCATCATCATGGCGAACTTCGGCAGCTTTGATAGCTTCAAGGAGAAGTTCAACGCGGCGGCGACAGGCCGCTTCGGATCCGGCTGGGCGTGGCTTGTAAAGGACAACGCGGGCAAGTTCGAGATTATCTCCACCGCCAACCAGGACAGCCCGCTGATGGACGGCAAGAAGCCCGTACTCGGCCTCGACGTTTGGGAGCACGCTTACTATCTCAAGTATCAGAATCGGCGTCCCGAGTACGTCGCGGCATTCTGGAACGTAGTGAACTGGAACGAAGTGAATAAGCAGTTGAAGTAGCGGTATCCGACCGGGCCGGAGCAAGTTTTCGGCCCGGGCTCTAATGCGTGGACAGGCCGAGCTCGCTCAATTGCTTTCTCGTATCCTCGAGCGAAGTGTGGCGAATCGCCGCGAATCCCAGTTCCGCCGCA
>JAOAPP010000747.1 GCA_025462985.1 Bryobacterales bacterium
GCTCGCGCCCGCCGTCCAGCCCATCAGCGAAGACCTCGTCTATACGCTGGTGCGCCACAGCGGCGCCGCCATCGGGCATCCGGATCTCACCCCGCACGATCTGCGCCGCACCTGCGCCAAACTGTGCAGAAAGGCCGGCGGGGAGCTCGAGCAAATCCAGTTACTCCTGGGGCACGCCTCCATCCAAACCACCGAACGCTACCTCGGCACCCAACAGGACCTCGTCCAAGCCGTCAATGACCGAGTCAAAATCCGCGTCGAGTGAGGTTCCTCCGGTCGGCATCCCAGCCGAGAATGGTCTGGGAAGATCTCGTGGAATTCGGGGTACCCGAAGGTGGTCAGAGATCGACACCAGCCGGATCACCAGCGGGTTCACGTCGCTCAAAGACGGTCCTGCATTGATTAGGGGAAATCGAGACAGGCCACCATTGCCCCCCACTTTCTGGCTGGCGCGCTCCCCAATGCACCTGGCTGTTCTGGCTGAGGAAAGGACGTGGCCCCGAGGCTGTCACCGAGACCCCAGCGTTGCCGAGACACTAAGTTGATCTACTTTACTCAATCCTGGACTGCCCAAACGGGTACGGCGAACTGGCCACTTTCGTTTGAAAACACTCGAAGGTACCGCGCCAAGCAGCGGCAGAACCGCCGGACATGCCATCCTTACTCTTGAGAGCCATGGAAGTACATTTCACTCCCGACACGGAAGCCCAGCTTCAGCAATTCGCCGCCAGCAAAGGCAAGGATGCCGCGCAGGTGGTCGAGGAAACCGTTACCCGCATGCTGGAGCGTCAGGCGCAGTTTATCGAGGGAGTGAAGCGTGGCATCGAGGCCGCCGACCGGGGCGACCTCATCGACCATGAGGAGGTGGTGACCCGCATCGACCGGCTTTTTCAGTCGTGACCCCGATTCGGTGGACGCGTGACGCCGCCGACCAACTGGAAGCGATAGTCAAGCGCATCCGCGAGGACAACGCGGATGCAGCCCGCACCGTGGCGCAAACCGTCCTTGACCGTATCGCCATACTCGAAACCTTTCCGAGCATTGGAAGGCCAGGGGAAGTGGAAGATACCCGCGAGTTGATTGCCGGTCCTTATGTCATCGTGTACCGGCTGACCAGCGGTGTTGTTGAAATCCTTCACATCTGGCACGGAGCGCAGGATTGGCGTTAGCGCCCGTCTCGCCATTGACACAAATTCCGGCCAGCATCTACCACCCGCCGTGCTTCTATTGCATCGAAGCCCGCCGAAACCGGAACTATCAATCTCCCGCAGCGTCAGCAGCAGATGCGCACGGGGATTGCGCTCGCCGTTTTCGTTCGGCTCCGGCTCATGGATGCTGACATCGCCTTACTCATATGGGCCGTAAACATGTTTGCTTTTGTTAACGATTGCATCCCCGAGCCATCTGGCAAAAACATGTTCCTTCGTGCTGGACGACGGAAGATTCTTCTGGCTCGCGTCCAATATCACATCGCAGAATATGCACCTAATCACGACTGTTCGACTCATATAGGGCCGCCTTCCCTCGGCAAACCCAGTTCCTGACCTCCTTCGCTCTGAAACTTGCGAAAGATCCTGAAGCAAGTCCGGACTGACCCAATACCCGAAAACGGTGCCGGCGGAAAGTAGAGTTTCGAGCTAAGGTTCATCCATGAGAATGTTTTTGCCAGCTGACGAAGCTGCAACACAACCCCCGGCGCACGAGTTTCGATGGGTGGCAAAGTTAGCCGTGGTTGGCGCTGCCGGAGTTACTCTTATTCATCCGGGTAAATCTTGCCGTGTTCCCGAGGACTCTTCGGGCGTAGTTGGCAACATTCTCCACACCGGAAGCATATTGGGGGTTTGGATGAAGCTTGGTTCCGTTGTAGGCGGCGGTGGCCAAAAACACATCTCCATTGAAGTAATCGATTAAGTCTCGCAGAAGTAAGGCCGCGTAGGTGGTGAGAACGTGCGAACTAAGAAAATTCATATCAAGCTGCTCTGTCGGACGAAGCTGCTGTGACAGCTTTGAGTAGTCCCGCGTGTCGCATAAGAACAATTGGTGAGCATAGTGCAGAGATTGACGTGTAATCTGCCAAATGCCCATCGAGCTGTTGAGCACCCACGCCTTGCTGCCTTTGCGCCGGAGCACGATATCGTTGGTCCCAACGTCCTTCTTCCAAATCGCATTGTTCAGATCGCCTGGTGCATTCAGGAAGTTGTTCTCGATTGCGCCAATGCCAAGCAGGATATCAACCGGCAGGTTGTAAAATCCGGCAACTTCGATGATGTCTGCAGCGAGGCCTTCTGCTTCTTCGAGGCTGGGTGGTGAAAGGGGCGATTGACTTTGGTTCCAGGTTCTCGGGTCGACGAGCGACTTGAAGCAGATAAATTGTCGTACGTACGGTTGGAGTTCGACAGAGGGTATCTCCTCCAGCTTTGGAAAGTCCGGGCTGTTGTAAGCCTGATCGAACAGGTTTGTTTGCCGCAGATCCTCAGACAATTTAGGCTGGGTAATCCAGGAGTATTCGAAAAGCGAAGTGAGGTGATTTGTCTTCAGCTCCGCCAACTCCGCCACGCCGGCCAACACGTCGTCTGGCAAGCGCACCGATATGCGATAAGGCAGTCCGCCTGACGCGCCCTCGGTCGCCAGTAAGACCTGTCTGCCTCGCAGCGAGTCCTGCGACCGGAGATAGTCAAACATCAAGTACGCGGAAAGGGCATCATCGAATGCGCCGAGCTTACCGACAAGATAGCGGTCGGGCCAAGACACCACGGGTTGCCCATTCGCGTCGCTGATTTGCTGTGGAATCTGAGTCTTCGGCAAGGTCAGGAATTGAGGCCAGTAATAGTAAGCGAATGCTCCTGTTACCGCCAACAACATCTCAGCAGATACGATCCAGTAGATTCGCATACTCTTCCGTGCGAATCCTCATTACAGCGGTATCGACGTACTTTGAGAGTACCAATCCAAATGGAGACCTTGCTGCCAAAACGCCAATGCTACGGTTCATTGGTCGGTAACCGACGTCATCGGAAACGTTGTTTCGTTCCACGATTACATGAGTTTTGGAAGTGAAATCAGTTCTGGGTATGCAGATCTACACACAGGTCTCGATCCGGCAGCTAAAACAGATCCACTCGGCCACTCATCCGGCCCACTTCCAAAGCCGCAAACGGAGTCTCCGGCGGACGACGCAGCCAAGGCCGAACTGCTTTCCGCTTTAGCCGCCGAGGACGAAGACGACCAGGAGCCGCTATGATCGGAGGTATGACCGTTCACGTGACGGAAGCCGAACTCGCTCGCGATGTTCATGCCATATTAGCCAAGGGTCGCCAAGGCGTAGAGGTGGTGATCGAGCAGGACAGTCTTCCAGTTGCTGTTTTTAAAGCTCCTCAAGTAAAGGGCCGCAGAATCTCTGAGGTGATCGCCGCCCTCGAAGCTAATGGAGCAAATGCGGTCTTAGATGAGGACTTTGCGGGGGATGTTGAAGCAGGAATCAACGCCCACCGTGAACCATGGAATCCACCGTCTGTGAGCTTCATACGTTCGGCGGGCGATTAGAACACTGGAATCGAGGACTACTCCCAGGACGCGCCAGCGGTGGCGGAACTGGGCCATGGCATCTATCGGGCCCAAGATCCTGAGCGCAGCCAGCAGAGGCGGCGTTTCCTGGATGAGATCAAGTCCCAAATCCCAATCCATCCGGTGACCGATGCCACAGCGGAGATGGTTGCGCGGATCGGCGGCGAGCAAGCAGCAAAAG
>JAOAPP010000831.1 GCA_025462985.1 Bryobacterales bacterium
GCGACGAGCGCGGCAAGCTTTGGGTTATGATCGGCAAAGTAATAGAACGGAGTGGACGCCGCGAACTCCTGGCCTTGGAAGAGCATCGGCGTTCCTGGCCCAAGAAGAAGCAACGCTGTCATCGCGCGCAACTGGCTTGGGCTTGTCAGCGTGTGAATTCGTTTGCCCCAGAGCGAGTTGGCGATCTGGTCATGGTTCTGGATGAAGGTTACAAAGTTGGCGCTCTTGAGATCAAGGCCAGGCGTGCCGCGCCGGTTTTTCTGCCATTTATAGCGCTGCCCCTGATAGATGAACCCCCATTTGGCCGCGGAAATGAATTCCTGCGGCGAGCCTTCGTAATCGGTGTAATAGGCTTCATTGCGTCCCGTTAGCGCTACGATTGCGCTATGGTGAAAGTCATCGTTCCAGACCGCATCCATTCCAAAACCGCCCCGGCTTTCAGGACGCACAAGCGCGGCGTTTTGGGGTTCGTTCTCGGCAACGAGATAGGTTTTGCGCGAGGGCGCCGCCGCGCGCATCCGGCGTGTGATTGCCCCGAGGATATTCTCTTCGGAGGCGTCGTAAATCTGCTGCGTGGCATCAAGGCTCAGTCCATCAAGGTGGTATTCGTCTATCCAGTATGCCGCGTTTGAAAGAAAGAACTCGCGCACCGGAGCGCTTTGTTCGCCATCAAAGTTGATCGCCTCGCCCCACTCATTTTTATAGCGATCACTGATATAGCATGGAGAGAATTGGGTGATATAGTTGCCATCCGGCCCGAAGTGATTGTAGACGACATCAAGGATCACTGCGATTCCATGGCTATGGGCGCAGTCGACAAACGCGCGGAATTCATCGGGCGTTCCATATAGCCGGGTAGGAGCAAAGAGGTTTACTCCGTCGTAGCCCCAGCCGTGGGCTCCCGCGAAATCGGCCACCGGCATCAGCTCGATGAGGTTTATCCCAAGATCGGCAAGTTCAGCGAGCTGCCCGGCTGCCGCGGCCCACGTGCCTTCCTGGGTGAAAGTGCCGATATGCATTTCATAGATGATCGGGACTTCCGGCGCGCCCCGCCATTTTTTGTCTTTCCACGAGTAGCTCGACGGATCAACAACTTGTGAAGCGCCATGCGGGCCTTCTGGCTGGAAACGCGAAGCCGGATCGGGGAAAGCTCCGCTCTCTAATACAAACCGGTAGCAGTCTCCGGCCCGCGCCTCGGCAATCAAGCCGGAAAAATATCCGCCGGGTTCAGCCATCAACTCAACTTCCCTGGAAGCTTTATTAAGCTTGGGCGATTTACCAATGCGCACTGAGAGCTTCCTTGCCGACGGCGCCCAGACCCGGAAATGCACGCCGCCCTCGGGAGGAATCTCTGCGCCGATCGGCATCCGGCGCTCGGTTTTGGGAGGACGCTGCGTGGCGGAACGTGTGCTCATTGTGCGAGAAGTTGGATAACCGGGGCTCCGGGCGCGGAGCCGTGACGTTTGACAAAGGGGTGGCTGCGGCGTGTTTTTTAAGGGTGGCAGGGATTCAAATAGCCAAATCGCGCTCGCATCGGAGGGCGGCCGGTTTGAGCGCCCGCTAATCGGCAATCCGCCGGGCCGCCTTGACATTCAGAGCCGCGCCGGAAGACTCGGCTGCCTATGGCCATTCCCACTGAGTTTGAAAACGTGACCGCCCTTGCCAAAGCCAATGTCTATTTTGAAGGCAAAGTGGTCAGCCACTCGCTCCTTTTTGCCGATGGCAGCAAGCGCACCCTGGGGCTGATCTTTCCGGGCAAGTTTCATTTCGGCACCGACAAAGCCGAGCGGATGGAGATTGTGGCCGGCAACGCCTTTGTCGCCCTTGATGGCCAGGCCGGCGCGCGCACCTGCGGCGCGGGCGATAGCTTTGAAGTGCCCGCAAAAAGCGGTTTTGACATCGAGGTGCCAGAGGGCATTTGCGAATACATCTGCTCGTTTCTCGATTAAGCGCGCGCCCATTCCGACGGGCGCAAAGAATAGGATTAAGAATCCCCTTGAGCGCAAGGTTAAGAGGAGGATCACCAGCGCCCTGCCCCCCTTGGATCATGCCCGTGTGATGAAGACTTTTTCTCTCAATGAAAGCCATTTTCAAACAACCCGGCCTCTCCACGCTGCTGCTGGCGTGTTTTGCGCCGGCGCTCTGGGCGGCCGAGTCCCCCTCTGAAGTTTTCCAACGGGAGATCCGCCCTCTGCTCAAGGATTACTGTTTAAAATGTCATTCCACTGAAAAGCAAAGGGGCGATCTTGATCTGGAGACTTTTTCCTCAATCGAAGCAATCAAACGCCATCCCAAGATCTGGCAGGGCGTGGCCGAGCAACTCGCCAACAACGAGATGCCGCCCAAGGAAAAAACCCAGCCTTCCCCTTTTGAAAAAGAGCGGCTTTCAAAATGGGTGAACTTGACGCTCGACGGGATCGCCCGAGAGCGGGCGGGCGATCCGGGGCCGGTCGTGCTGCGGCGGCTCTCCAACCCGGAATACACTTACACAATCCGTGATTTGACGGGCGTTGCTTCACTGGAACCAGCCCGCGAGTTTCCAGTGGACGGCGCGGCAGGCGAGGGGTTCATGAACACCGGGCAGGCGCTCGATATGTCGCCAGCTCTCATTACCAAGTATCTCGACGCCGGCAAGGGAATCGCCAGCCATGCCATTCTGCTGCCGGACGCCATTCGCTTCTCTTCAAAAACCACCGCGCGCGATTGGACCGAGGAAATCCTTGCCGAGATTCGCGCCTTCTACAGCGAGTTCACCGATGCGAAGGGGAGCGAAAAGGTCAACCTTCAGGGGGTTGTCTTCGAGACGAACGGCGGGGGACGGCTTCCCCTTGAGAAGTATTTAAACGCCACGCTCCTGGAGCGCGATGCCCTTGCCTCGGGCAGCAAAACCCTCGAAGCGGCGGCCCGCGAGCACGGCTTGAACGCCAAATATTTTTCCACGCTCATCGGGTTGTTCACCGGAAATGAGCCCTCGCTTTTATTCGATGGAATCCGGGCACGCTGGAGCGCGGCAAAACCCGCGGACTCGGTGGCGCTGGCCCTTGAAATCGCGCAGTGGCAAAAAGCGCTTTGGAAATTTAGCAGCGTTGGCCATATCGGAAAAGTCGGGGGGCCGAAGGCGTGGATGGAGCCGGTGAGCCCGCTGGTTTCCAGACAGGAACTGCGTTTGAAGATTCCCGCGCCGCCCGATGGCCAGGATGTCACCCTTTATCTGGCCGTCTCCGATGCCGGGGATGGCTCCCAAGGTGATCGCGCGGTCTGGGAACGGCCCCGCTTGGTGGCGCCCGGCCGCCCTGACTTGCTGCTGCGCGATCTCCGCGATGTGAGCCGCCAATTGGGCAAACGCCGCAAGCTGGTTTTTGAAAGCGCGGCCCGCTGCCTGAACGCCGCCGCTGAGGCCGATTCGGCTGATGCGCAAACCTTGGCAGCCCGGCACGGCGTTGAAGTTCCAATATTGAACGCGTGGCTCGATTACCTCGGCATCGGCGCGCGGCGCGGCCCGGTGAAGATCGACTCGTATTTCACCACCAAATTGGCGAAGTCGACCCAATACGAATTTATCAATGGATGGGGCGTCGCGGAGACCCCGTATATTCTTGCCAATTCCTCGGATCAAGCGGTTCGGATTCCTGGGAATATGAAGCCGCACGGCATCGCGGTGCATCCTTCCCCCAAATTGCAGGCGGTGATCGGATGGCGCAGTCCGGTGGCCGCGCAATTAAAAGTCGAAGCCACCGTCCTCCATGCCCACCCTGAATGCGGCAACGGTGTGACATGGTCGCTTGAAATCCAGCGGGGAGACACCCGGCAGCGGCTGGCAGCGGGCACGGCGCAAGGCAGCAAGGAAGTAAAAGTTGGCCCTTTTGAAAATCTGGCGATCAAGCCGGGCGATCTCGTCTCCCTGCATATCGGGCCGCGCGACGCCAATCATTCCTGCGACCTGACTGCGGTTGATCTGATTCTCACCGATGGCGCCCGCACCTGGAATCTCGCCGCCGATGCCGCCCCTGACATCCTCGCCGGCAATCCGCACGCCGACAGCGCCGGCACTCCCGATGTCTGGCACTTTTATACCGAACCCGATAATGGCAGCAATGAAGCCGCTCCGTTGATCCCCGCCGGGTCGCTTCTAGAGAAGTGGCGGCTGGCGTCAAAACCTGAGGAAAAGCAGAAGCTTGCGCAAGACATTGAAAAGCTGCTTTTGATGGGTCCGGGAGCGGAAGGTCCAGACGCAAAACTTTACAGGCAGGTTGCCGCAAGCGGCGGGCCGTTGCTGGCAAGGGCCGCTGGCGATGCGCAATCAAATGTTGCGGAAGCAAACGAGGCAATGCCGACGGCCGGGCTTGATGCGGCGCTGTTTGGCAAGAGCGCTGATGGAGAGCCCATTGACCGGGCCAGCCTTTCTGTTCAGGCGCCCTCGTTGATTGAAGTGCGCCTGCCGGCCGATCTCGCCGCGGGATGTGAGCTGGCAGCCACCGGCGCTCTTGGATCCGGCGCCAACGGCAGCGTGCAATTCCAGATTTTAACGGCCAAGCCCGAACGGGACCCCGGTTTGGTGCCAAGCGCCGCGATTCGTGTGGATAACGACACTAATTGGTTGGATAAAAATCAGCGAGTTGTTTATGGCACGCCGATTGTCGCTGGCGAGGGCAGCCCAGCCCGGCAGCGGTTCGAGGAGGAATTTGAGCGATTTCGCAAAATATTTCCAGCCGCTCTTT
>JAOAPP010000342.1 GCA_025462985.1 Bryobacterales bacterium
AAGGTGTACCAGGGCGAGCGCGCGATGGCGCGGGATAACCGTATGCTGGGTGTGTTCCAACTGGTAGGCATTCCACCGGCCGCGCGCGGAATTCCACAAATTGAGGTCACCTTCGACCTTGATGCGAACGGCATTCTGAACGTGGTCGCGAAGGACCGGACCACGAATAACGAGCAGAAGATCACGATTACTTCTTCGTCGGGCCTGAGCAAGGACGAAGTCGAGAAGATGGCGCGCGACGCGGAATCCCACGCGGCGGACGACCGAAAGAAGAAGGACGAGATCGAAGCCCGGAACCGTGCGGACGCAATGATCTACAACACGGACAAGACGCTGAAGGAACATCGCGACAAGATCTCCGAGGCCGATGCGAAAGAAGTCGAAGCGGCATTGGAGAATACCAGGAAGGCGATGGCCGATGGCGGTCTGGAAGCGTTGAATGCGGCGACCGACAAGTTGACCACTGCCAGCCACAAGCTGGCCGAGGCAATGTATAAGGCGCAGAGTACGACCGGAGCGAATGGCGCGGGCCCAACGCAGGGCGCCGGAGCGACGGATGGAACCCGGCCGGAACAGCCGAAGGACAACGTTGTTGACGCCGAGTTCGTTGACGTCGAAGACAAGAAGTAAATAAGAGGACCCAAACGCCCGGAGCGAAAGGCTCCGGGATCCTCAGTAAGCAAGAAGGGCGGCAGCTGCAAAGGTCAGCGCCGCCTTTTTTGAGATTTGGATAAGTTATGGCTGCTGCATCGAAAAAGATTATTACGAGACACTTGGGGTCCAGCGATCGGCGGACACGGAGGAGATTCGAAAGGCATACCGGAAGCTGGCGCGAAAACACCATCCCGACCTGAATCCTGGTGATAAAGCGGCGGAAGACCGTTTCAAGAATGTCCAGGAAGCGTATGACGTCCTGAGCGATGACAGCAAGCGCAAGGTGTACGACCAGTACGGGTTTTACTCCGACAACATACCACCAAATGGTACGGGACCAGGAGCTTCGCAATCGGGCGGACCCAATTTCGGCGGTTTTGATTTCAGCCAGTATATGCGCGACCAACAGGCGCATGGAGGCCAAGGCGTTGGAAGTGACACAGGTGGGCCAAGCGGCGGGTCCTTCCGGGACATCTTCAGCCAGTTTTTTAGCCGATCGGGGGGGCGTGACGCCGCGCCGGAGCCCGAGCGCGGTTCGGATCTGGAGTACGGGTTGAACGTCGCTTTCTGGCAGGCCATCAAGGGCACGCAGGTGAAATTGAACATCCACCGGCAGGAGACTTGCGAGACCTGTCATGGAACGGGCTCTGCCGGCAATAACGTTGCGGTTTGTCCGGAGTGTGACGGAACGGGAACGGTGACCCAGATGGCCGGCGCGATGAAATTCAATCTCACGTGCCATCGCTGCGGCGGAAGCGGACGCCTAAAAAATTCCTGCCCGACGTGTTTCGGCCAGGGGGTCGTTTCGCGGACGGATTCCGTAGAGGTTCGAATACCAGCAGGAGTATCGGCGGGAGCGCGGCTGCGCGTTGCAGGAAAAGGCAATGCAGGAGTCGGCGGCGGCCCGGCGGGAGACCTCTACATCACCATTCGAGTGGATGAGCATCCGTTCTTCAAACGAGCAGGAGACAATATCGAAGTGCAGGTGCCGCTCTCGGTGAGCGAAGCGGGCCTGGGCGCAAAGATAGAAGTGCCGACCATCGACGGAAAAGCGCTGCTGAAAATCCCGCAGGGAACGCAGAATGGACAGAAGTTCCGGCTGCGCGAAAAGGGCATCTTCAACTCGCGAAAGAATACGCGGGGCGATGAGATTGTGGAAGTGGTGCTTCAGGCACCGAACATTCACGACGAGCGGACGCGAGAGCTCCTGCGCGAACTGGCGCAAGTGCAAACCGAAGACGTACGCTCAGGGATCTGGGCCAAGGTTCAGCCTCAGGCCTAACGGAGCACGTCATGATGAAAAGCAAAAGTAAAGCGGCGTATATGATTTCAGCGGTGGCGGAGCGGTATGAGATTCATCCGCAGACGCTGCGGCTGTATGAGCGGGAGGGGCTGCTGGCCCCTTCGCGCAGCGACGGCAATACACGTTTGTACACGGATGAAGATCTGGAACGGCTGGAGGTGATTCTCAAGCTGACTCGAGAGCTCGGCGTGAATCTGGCGGGCGTCGAAATCATTCTCAACATGCGAGAGAAGATGGAAGCAATGCAGCGGCAGATCGAGGGCTTTGTCGAGAGGCTGAATCAAGAGATCTCGCAGCGATCAGTGAGGCGGCCTTTTGAGAAGGAGAGTTGTAATTCTCTGATGCCAGTGATTCAGATCAATTCGCTGAGTTCCCGGAGCGAAGGGAAGCGTCCGGTGGAGATCAAACGCAAAGGGCGGTAAGAAAGGCTGGTCAGGTCGGCTGGCGAGCCGTCCCGGTTAGCGCTTGCATTCACTCAGAAGCTCCTCCCGTCGTCCTTGCGTGTGACCGACGGGCACGATCTGGTGCCCAGCATTCCTGAGCCGGCGCACCAGACACCTCTCATACGAGAGAGGCCACCATCCTCCGCAATCTCCGATCACAATCACTGAATTTGGCGGCAGCGAATCCAGGATGCACTGATGGGCATTACGACATAATCGAACATCGATGCGAGTTTCTATGGGCTCCTGTTGGCGCAGCGTTCGAAACTGCCGTAAACGAAACTCCGGCTCTACACGAGGCCGGTCGATCGGCAGGGGATAGGGAACCACATGAGGGACCAAGATCCTGATGCGGGCTGAAAGCTGATGAGCCAGACGTGCGGCTTCGCGAAGAGCACTGAGAGTGCCGAATACCGTCGTGAATAGCACAGTAAGTGATAACTCATCGGAGCCGTCGCCCGAGCGCCAGATTGGCGAGTCATGCGAAAGCTGCGACCCATAGGTTCTGCTTTGTTTCTGGTTGCCGGTTAGCACATTGAGTCCTGATAACGAGCGTAGATCTTTGTCCCTAAAGGGGGACATAAGAGAGAGCTAAGGACGCTCTAAGGATTCAAGGAAATTGGCATCGTCCGTGAGGTCCACTCGATCATTTTGAGTGCTAACCGTCCAGTAATAAAGGCACAAGTACGTCAATCCAGGCAGATATGCAGTTTGGCTCGCATGTGTAGAAATCGCAGTGTGCTTTATGCGGCGCTTAGGTGTGCGTTACTACGCTCACACTATGGAGTTAGCTCATAATCTGATTCATGGACGTCTTTGTGCATTACCACAAGCGTGCCTGACCGCGCGGCCACGCAGCCTGTTACTCGCTGTGCCAGCAGCTAGCGGATTATGGCTAGCGTGCCATCGTCGCTCAGCACCATCGCGGGTCTAATTACGGTTCAGATGGAGGACTTGTCCTTTAGAGGAGACTTCCACGTAGACAATGTTCGCGGTAGAGTGCTGTTTTTGACCGGATTGCTTTCAACCACAACGCCTCGCAACGATGCCAGCGCGGCTGTCGGTCAATGGGACGTGCGCAATGCGTACCGTTACGTGTCAGAAGCTTACGGCGGGTATCACTTCAACGTGAATTACGGACTCAATATCGAAGCCGGCATTTTTGTATCGTATGTTGGTCGTCTGTTCAGCTATGACAACTTCGAGAAGTGGGCTTACCAGCCGTCGTATGTGTCTTCTAATACACCCTGGTTTTTCAATGGTGTTCGTGTGCAATGGTTCCGACGAAGCGTCTTAAGATCGAACCGTGGTTCGTCAACGGGTGGCAGTCATACAACAAGTTCAACGGTCATCCGGGTTTGGGAGGACAGCTTAAGTGGACACCAAAGCCCTGGCTGGTAATGATTGCAAACCTTGCGAGAGTGGCGGCGGCGTAAGTTGCGCGGGTAAGGGTGCTCCGAAGCAGGCATTTCTGGGATGCATGCTGTACAACCGCTTTTGGTTCCACAATGACTTGTTTGGCTTTACGCT
>JAOAPP010000391.1 GCA_025462985.1 Bryobacterales bacterium
GTCGCGGGCCGGTTCTTCTTCATGAAGACGGGGGTCAGCGTTACGTCCAATGCTCCTGATGCAAGTAGCCGCTCCATGGCGTATCCGAGCACCTGCGGTGTCGCATCGTCGATATTTGCTTCGAGGACTGAAACTGTTGTCGCCTCCGGGGCGTAGGTCTGCTCGCCGATAAGCACCCGCAGCACGTTAGCCTGCATCGGAAACTCTTTGGTGCCGGCTCCAAACCCCTGAGATGCGACCCGCACTGAAGGAAGAGCGCCGAAACCGCTCGCAAGCGTGGTGATGAGCGCCGCGCCGGTCGGGGTCGTTAGCTCCGTTTCCGGTCCCGCGGCATACACCGGAACGCCTTTCAGCAATTCGGCCGTGGCAGGCGCGGGTACCGGCAGAACGCCGTGCTCGGTGTTAACCGTTCCACTGCCGACATTGATGCGTGACGCACGAATCTCCTGAACGCCCAATTGATCAAGGGCAGCACAAGCCCCGACGATGTCGCATATGGAATCGACGGCCCCGACCTCGTGGAAGTGAACTTTCTCGATGGGCACGCTGTGGGACTTGGCCTCCGCTTCGCCCAGCCTGCGAAATACGGCGAGGGAATTGCGCTTCGCGTTATCCGACAGATCGCCGGCCAGGATGATCTTTTCGATATGAGGCAGATGCCGGTGCTTCTTCTGCTCTTCGAAATCGACGAAAAACTTGGAAGCTGCGATTCCTTTGCGCTTGGTCTTTTCGACCCGGAATCTCGCTTCCAGGCCGAGGCTCATCAGCGCGCGCTCCAGTTGGTTCCAGTCAGCGCCGGCGTCCAGCAGGGCGCCTACAGTCATGTCGCCGCTAATGCCCGAAAACGCGTCAAAATAGCAGATTTTCATTGATTTATGAGCAAGCGGGCGGAAATGCCTCGCTTCTCTAGTTTACAGAGGCTATCGGGTCAAACTACGTCGGGCGCAAAGCACGTCCGTGATGGCGTCGTCCACCGATGTGCTCAGAGCTGTCAGGTGGCCCATCTTCCGCCCCGGGCGCGGATCCAGCTTTCCGTACAGGTGAATCTTGACGTTCGGGATAGCGGCCGTTGCCACCCAGTCGGGTTCGCCGTTCGCCCACACGTCTCCGAGCAGATTCGCCATTGCGGCCGGAGCGAAACGCGCTCCTCCGCCGAGCGGCAGCGCGCATACGGCCCGCAGTTGCTGTTCGAACTGGCTGGTGAGATTGCTGTCAACCGTGAGGTGGCCGGAGTTGTGCGGGCGGGGAGCCAGCTCATTAATTAGCAGACTTCCGTCCTTGCGGACAAAGAACTCCACGCAAAGGACGCCGACCACGCTGAGCTTTTCAAGAACGGCACGGGTGATTTCGACAGCCTCTTTTGCGACACGTTCCGGAATCCGGGCGGGAGAAATGGACAGGTCCAGAATGCCGTTCGCATGCTGGTTCTCAATGGGTGCGTAATGGCCGAATTCGCCCCCGATGGTGCGCGCCGCCACGACCGAGATTTCTCGGTCGAAGTCCACCATGGCTTCGAGCACTGCCTCGCGTCCGCCGGCTGCCTGCCAGGCCGCTTCGAAATCTTCAGCATTGTGGATCCGGAATTGGCCCTTCCCGTCATAACCGAAATCCGCGCTCTTCAGGATTGCCGGCAGCCCAATCTCGGCCGCTGCCTCGGGCAGTTCTTGCGGACAGCCGACTCGCTTGAAGCGGGTGACCGGAAAGCCGGATTCGGAGAGGAAGGTCTTCTCGCGAAGCCTGTGCTGAGCGATATGAAGGACGTGGCCGCTAGGACGTACCGGGGCGCATCGCTCGGCGGCGGCGGCCGTTTCGGCTGGCACGTTTTCGAACTCGAAGGTCACAACCGACACGCCGCTGGCGAACTTGCAAACCGCATCCAGGTCTTCATACGGGGCGTTTACTTCGACGTCCGCGACTTGGCCGGTGGGGGTGTCTTCGTCGGGGGAGAGGGTGTGAACGCGATACCCCATGCGGCGTGCCGCGATCGCAAACATGCGTCCCAGTTGACCACTGCCGAGCACGCCAATGGCGCTTCCGGGGAGGATGGGCCTCACGCAATTCACAGCAGACGGTCCTGAAGCACAGCTTCAGTCTGGCGCTGCCGCCAGCT
The DNA here is from genome assembly GCA_025462985.1 of Bryobacterales bacterium. GTDB lineage: Bacteria > Acidobacteriota > Terriglobia > Bryobacterales > Bryobacteraceae > Bog-105. Next base: position 2,111 of record JAOAPP010000391.1, read on the forward strand.
CTCAATCTGCTCGCGAAAGTGCGGATGCTTTGCGCCGAGGATGCTCGCGGCCAGCAGGGCGGCGTTCGTGGCGCCCGCATTCCCGATGGCGAGCGTGCCCACAGGGATGCCCGCCGGCATCTGGACGATAGACAGCAGGGAATCGATACCGTTCAGTACGCTGCTCTTGATGGGAACTCCAAGAACCGGAAGGATGGTCTGCGCAGCTACCATCCCTGGCAGGTGAGCCGCGCCTCCAGCGGCTGCGATGATGACTTCGATCCCGCGCGCCGCTGCTGTCTTTGCGTATTCGGCCATCCAGTCCGGCGTGCGGTGCGCGGACACCACGCGGCATTCGTGAGGAATCTGGAGAGCGGCCAGAGTGTGACTGGTCCGTTCCATGGTTTCCCAGTCAGACTTGCTGCCCATGATGACCCCGACCAATGGGGTCTCACTGTTTGTACCGGGATCGCTCATTCGCCTTGGGAGGCGACGAAGCCCTTTTGTCCGTCGAAAGTGTATAGGTTTTCGATCTTGATGAAGTCCAGACCGGCCTTATCGAGACGACCGAGCAATCCGACAATCTGGTTGTGGGTGACCGGGCCGCCCGTCTGTTCGGACATGAACCCGGCGCGCCAGTGATCAGTGCAGAAGGTTTCTTTGAAGCCTTCCGGATAGACTTTCACCCCGCGATTGCTGACTGATGTGAGCTTCAAGCCGTCGCCGTTTAACTGCTCCAGGCGCTTGCCGAACGCCTCGGGATCGCGCTCGTTCCACTGAAAGAAGACGTCAACTCCGATCAATTGCTTGTTGGCGCGGGGCTTCGGGACGTACGCATCGCCGGCGCCCTGCTTCGGCTCCTTGGAGTAGGAGGCTTCTTTCAGCTTGGCCGGTTTTTGTCCAAGACGGGCCACTACGGCTTCCGCGAACTCCTTGGTGCCGACCTTTTGCTTGCTGGCCCCTTCCTTGTAGATGTCGTACGTGTGGACGCCGTCTTCGATGGTTTTGAGCCAGGCGTTGTGGATCAGTTCGGCGACATCGGGCTGGCCGATGTGAACCAGCATCAACAAGCCGCCATGGAGCAGTCCAGAGGGATTTGCCAGATTCTGTCCGGCGCGCCGGGGAGCCGAACCGTGGATTGCCTCAAACATTGCCGCGCCTGCGCCGATGTTGGCCGAGCCCGCCAAGCCGACCGACCCGGCGATCTGCGCTGCCACGTCGGACAGGATGTCGCCATAAAGGTTCGGCATGACGATTACGTCAAACGCTTCCGGCGTATCGGCCAGCTTTGCCGCTCCGATGTCCACAATCCAATGTTCCTTTTCGAACTCCGGGTACTCTGCGCCGATTTCATCGAAGACCTTGTGGAAGAGGCCGTCGGTGAACTTCATAATGTTGTCTTTGGTGAAGCAGGTTACCTTTTTGCGGTTGTTGCGGCGTGCGTACTCAAAGGCGTAGCGTACAATCTTTTCCGAACCGGGGCGGCTGATGAGCTTGAGGCATTGGTAAACCTCGTCGGTCTGGCGGTGTTCGATGCCGGCGTAAAGGTCCTCTTCGTTCTCACGGACGATTACGACGTCCATGCCGGGATGCTTGGTCTCGATATACGGATGGTAGGAAACGCACGGGCGCACGTTGGCATAAAGGCCCAGCGTCTTCCGGGTGGTCACATTGAGCGACTTGAATCCGCCGCCCTGGGGCGTGGTGATGGGCGCTTTGAAAAACACCTTGGTGCGCCGCAGGGACTCCCATGCACTTGGCTCTATCCCCGCAGTGCCTCCCCGGAGATAGACCTTCTCGCCGATCTCGATATCCTCGGTTTCAATGCGAGCTCCCGCCTCCTTGATAATGTGCAAGGACGCAGCCATGATCTCCGGGCCGATGCCATCGCCATGCGCGACGGTGATGGGGATTAGATTCGATGCCATAGGTACTCCATCATTAAATCAGAGCGACTTTCCGGTTCGAATCGGGTTCTAGGATTCTTGTAAAACAAGAAGGAGTACACTGTGGGTGTCGCTTGGAAGGTTGAGCCAGCGGGCTATAACTTAGAGTGAAAGATTACATCGAGCTCACTAAACCGCG
>JAOAPP010000395.1 GCA_025462985.1 Bryobacterales bacterium
CAGCCCTCTGTATCGAAATCGTGATGTGGTTGGCAAGCTTCGTGTTTACAACCCGAACGAGGGCTATGTGCAGCAAGTTCTCACCGTCATGAACCGCATCAGTCCAGCAGTGGATGTCGCCGGCGGACACACTCCGGCTCTCTCGCACGGAGACTGATCGCTCGATTCGGGACCGGGCCGCCTCCGAGTCCTGGCCCGGATCAAAGGATCGTCGAACGGGGCCGAATGGGCTCGGCATATAATCGCCTTTCATGAGCCGCGTTCCCGTCCCCTCCAGACCCTTGAACAGGCGTGCCGCCCTAGCCGCCCTTGCCACGCCGTTGTTGGCCACGTCTCCAGGAAAGGCGGCGCAGGCCCAGACCAAAGAACGCGACTGGACCGGGGGGCCGTTGGTCCGCTATCCGGATCCGGACGTCATCACGCTCGAAAAGGAGTTCGGCAAGTACCGCGTCGGCAGCGCGGTCATCGAGCGCGTCTGCACAGGGTTCCGATGGGCGGAAGGTCCGGCCTGGAATGGGGCGGGGAATTACCTGGTGTGGAGCGACATCCCAAACAACCGGCAGATGCGTTGGATCGAAGACGACGAGCATACTTCTGTGCTCCGAAAGCCCTCGAATTACAGCAATGGCAACACTTTTGACTGGCATGGCCGTCAGATCTCCTGCGAGCACCAGGGCCGTCGGGTGGTTCGCTATGAGCAGACCGGTGAAGTGACGGTGTTGGCCGACAAGTACAATGGCAAGCCCTTCAATTCGCCAAATGATGTGGTCGTCCATCCGGACGGAGATATCTGGTTCACCGATCCTGGGTATGGAGCCTCCAGCCGGTATGAGGGTGGCACGTTCGCCATGGAGTTGAAAGAAGCCGTGTACCGGATCGACGGTAAAACCGGCCAGATTCAACTCGCCACGGATGAACTGTACAAACCCAACGGGCTTTGTTTCTCGCCCGACTACAAGCGGCTTTATGTCTGCGACACCGGCGCCACTCACTATCCCAAAGCACCGCGAGAGATTCGCCAATACGACTTGAGCGGTACTAAGCTGACGAACTCACGGCCGTTCCTGTCCACCGCTTGGGACAATTACGCTGGACTTGCCGACGGCATCCGCGCTGATAAAGACGGCAACATCTGGGCTGGCATTGGACAGGGCGCGAACGGGCCCGGTTCCGCTGGTGCTGCTGGAGACGGCGTTTATGCCATTTCATCTGAGGGCGTGAAACTGGGAAAGATACTCCTTCCAGAGATCTGTGCGAACGTCTGCTTTGGCGGAACGCGGCGTAATAGGCTATTCATGGCTGCCAGCCAGTCGATTTATTCGCTTTTCGTTGAGACCACCGGTGCGCACATCGCCTGACGGCTTACCATTCGTATATGGGGAACCAAATCGCTACGATTGAACGCCATGGCTGCAAGGCCGAGATCTATGAGCAATCGTTGCCCGGCCAGTTTACGATAATTTATCGGAGCGCTGCCGGAGAAGTGCTGGAAGAGGCCGAACTGACCGGAGTGAGTACCTACCGTCAGCGCGAGGCCGAGATCAATGACCATCTCGAACAGATCTGCGCGGGTCTGAACATTCCGCCCCCGGAAGCGCTGGCGGATTCCGGCGAATACTAACTCAACTCACGCCAAGACTATGTCACAGACCACTAGTGAAGTAGTTCCGTCCGCAGAAACACGCACCGAGTCGGACAGCATGGGCAAGATTGAGGTCGATGCTACCCGCTATTGGGGCGCGCAGACCGAACGGTCCTTGCACCATTTCGACATCGGCGAAGATCGGATGCCGCCCGAACTGATCCGTGCGTTCGGAGTCCTGAAAAAGGCGGCGACTCTGGTGAATCACGACCTCGGTAAGCTCGACGAAGCCAAGACGAAGTTGATAGCGGCTGCGGCGGATGAAGTCATTTCCGGACGCCTGAACGAGCATTTCCCTCTTCGCATCTGGCAGACCGGGAGTGGCACGCAGACCAACATGAACGCCAATGAGGTGATCTCAAACCGGGCCATTCAGATGGCGGGCGGTCAGATGGGAAGCAAAAAGCCCATTCATCCGAACGATCACGTCAATATGTCGCAGTCCTCCAACGACACGTTCCCGACCGCGATGAACATTGCCGCAGCCGAGCAAGTGCAGCGGGCGTTGCTGCCCGCCGTGCGCGAGTTGCGTGATGCTCTTGATTCCAAGGCCAAGGAATTCGCTGACATCGTCAAGATCGGCCGAACTCACCTCCAGGATGCGACACCGATCACGGTAGGTCAGGAGATCTCGGGATGGGTTTCGCTTCTCGATCGGGACATTGACCGCCTCCAAAGATCGTCGGATGAATTGTACGATCTGGCCATCGGCGGCACCGCGGTGGGAACAGGCTTGAATGCGCATCCCGAGTTTGCCGAGCGCGCAGCAGCCAAGATCGCGGAGCTCACCGAGCTGCCGTTTCGCTCGCACCCGAACAAATTCGCTGCGCTATCTGCTCACGACGAACTGGTGTACGTGAGCGGAACACTCAAGACTCTGGCTGGTTCCCTGATGAAGATCGCCAACGA
>JAOAPP010000444.1 GCA_025462985.1 Bryobacterales bacterium
AAAAGGTTAGCGGTCGTCTTCGGAAGCATCGAGAATGCGCGAGAATGTTCAGCTCCTACGATCCTTGGCTCGCAAATGCAACGACCTGACTGTTTGAGAGCAACGATGCAAGACGATCAATTCGAGATTCTAATCATCGGGAGCGGTGAAGCGGGCAAGTATCTAGCCTGGACGATGGCTAAGGCTGGCCGCCGAACGGCAGTTGTGGAGCGTGGACTAATCGGCGGATCGTGCCCAAACATCGCCTGCCTGCCGAGCAAAAACATTATCTACAGCGCGAAGCTTGCGGAGCTGACCGCACGAGCGGCGGAGTTTGGAGTCTCGACGGGGCCAGTCACAATCGAAATGCCTGCCGTTCGGGCACGCAAGCGCCAGATGGTGGACGGCCTTATTAACCTCCATCTCGACCGATATGAGTCAAGCGGCGCTCATTTGATCTTGGGCGAGGCACGGCTCTTGGGGTATAAGACGGTCGAGGTGAAGGCAACGAATGGCGAGATACGAGTTCTCACGGGAGACCAGGTGTTTCTGAACTTAGGGACACACGCCGCCATTCCAGATCTTCCCGGGCTAAAAGCTGCCAAACCGTTGACGCACGTCGAAGCGCTGGAATTGGATCGCGTACCCAAGCACCTCATTGTGTTGGGGGGCGGGTTCGTAGGGTTGGAATTTGCACAGGCCGTGCGCCGATTTGGCAGCCAAGTAACAGTGGTGGAACGCGGGGCGCAACTTTGTGCTTCTGAAGATACCGATGTCGCGGAAGCGCTCTTCCACTTGTTCCAGGATGAAGGCATTGATGTCCAGCTAGAGAGCGATCTCGTGGGAGTGGAAGGCTTGTCCGGTCAACAGGTCCGGATGCGGATACGAGGTCCTCAGGGCGAGCGGCCGCTCGAAGGTTCGGATGTCCTTGTTGCGGCCGGCCGGGTCCCGAACACGCAGAATCTTGGATTGGAGAAGACGGGCGTCGAACTCGACGATCGCGGCTACATTCGAGTGAATGAGCGTCTCCAGACAACCGCGCCGGGTATATGGGCGATGGGCGAGTGCGCCGGGAGTCCTCAGTTCACCCACGCGGCTTTCGACGATTTTCGAGTGGTTCATGAGAACCTTACCGGTGGAGACCGATCCACGCGGGACCGCATTGTGCCTTTCTGCCTGTTCACTGACCCTGAATTTGCACGCGTAGGGCTGAACGAATCGGAGGCGCGAAGGCGGGCGATCCCCTATCGACTCGGAAAGATTCCTATGTCGTCCGTTCTTCGGACGCGAACAATATCCGAAACGCGGGGGTTCATGAAAGCGTTAATCGCGACGGCCAGCGATGAGATCCTGGGCTTCGCTGCATTCGGGGCCGAAGCGGGAGAAGTAATGGCGGTTGTGCAAACCGCGATGCTCGCGAAGCTGCCGTACAGCGCGCTTCGGGACGCTATCTTCACGCACCCAACGATAGCGGAAGGCCTTACCATTCTCTTCGCCGCCGTCCCCACCCGATCGGTGATGGGCGCCGCAAATGTCCAAGCTTAATGGAATACATGCAACGATCTCTGGCACGCCAAAAGCAAGCAAAAAACGCGGCCGTAGTCTTTTCGGTTCAAGGAGGAAAAAACATGCTGAGCCAGACCCATCTCGAATCGTGTATTCAAGAGTGCACCCACTGCCACGCCGTGTGTGTCAAGATCATTCAGTATTGCCTCAAAAAGGGCGGCAAGCATGCAGCCGCGGATCATGTCCGTTTGATGCAGGATTGCGCTGAAGTGTGCCTAACGTCGACTGATTTCATGCTGCGAGAGTCTGATTTGCACCCCGAAACGTGTGGCCTTTGCGCCAAGATCTGCGATCGTTGCGCCAGCAGCTGCGAACAAGTCGGTGGCGGCAACGATGCGCCGATGAATGAGTGCGCCGAAGCGTGCCGGGCATGCGCGAAGAGCTGTCATGAAATGTCCATTCATGAACATTGACGATCGGGGTGTCAAAACCGCTTCGTCACGCGAGCCGGTGTTTCGTCACGTTCTGAGCCGGACTACGCCTCCTAGTGCCGCCGTCATAGCGATTGTCGGGTTGGCCAATTGGAATTCCGTGCTAAAGCGTACGACGACTTCGTCAAGAAATCGTCGCCGCTCACAGCCGAGGAGCAGAAGCAGTTTTCGGTTGGCCGTGAAGGTCGGGATGATCAAGTGGCGCGTGCCCACGGCCGTCGCTTAAGCTGACCCATGCTCGCCTTTTGAGTGAATGCCGGACGTTTACCGCCCGCTCGGTTCGAACCGGCCCTCCCGGTAATCAATATTCGCTTGGCGGATCTGCTCTTCGGTATTCATGACGAAGGGACCCCGTGCCACGACCGGCTCGCGAAGAGGGAGGCCCGCAAAGAGTAGACCGCGCAAGAGCGCAGTGCCGCCAGCGATGTTCACTTCTGAAAGGCCATCGTCGTCTGTTCGGGTCAACCAGACCACATCGCCGGCGCGTACCGGCGATTGGTCACCGCCAATCAAGCCATCGCCTTCCAGCACGACAAGGAACACGTTGTAATTGGCAGGCAGTTCCTGCCTAATGCGCGCCCCGGCTTCAAGTCGCACTTCGAGCATTGTGACCGGCGAATAGTTCTTAGTCGGCGCGATCAGGTCTCCTGACTTTCCGGAGAAAACGCGGATTTCAGCGCCCTGCTCGCGCCGCAGCGGCAGATCGGCAGCGACCAGATTTTGAGTTCGTGGTTCGACCATCTTGTCGGCAGCGGGAAGATTGACCCAGAGCTGCAGAGAGTGAACCGTTACACCATCAGGCGGCTGTTCGTTGTGAATGATGCCACGTCCTGCGGTCATCCATTGCACATTCCCCGGCAAGAGTGAGCCCTTGTTGCCGTAGTTGTCGTAATGATCAAGCCGCCCATCGATCACATAGGTGACAGTCTCGATACCCCTGTGTGGGTGCCTGTCAAACACGCCCCGCGGAAACCAGTCCTCCATCAGCAGAAGAAAAGGGTCAGTTGCCTTGGGATCACCTGAGGGAATGAGCGGACGAACTCGATGTTCTGGCGTCATGCCCGTTTGCACGGTTGGACGGTCGATTCGCGCAACGCTGCGTTGAAGAATAGTGACGTTCATAATGTTGCCTCGTGGCACGTTCATCGCCAAACTTCAATGGCGCTGCGATTTTAGAACCAAAGAAAGTCGTGGAGACGAGGATGTCGTCCATGACGGATCTTTCTGGATACCTGCTGGAATCTCTGCGGCAAGGCACGGACTTTACCCTTTATCGCGGCAGGCGGAACGGCAGTCGATCGCCTGACTTCGCTGTAGCACTTGCCGTGGAACAGCCGTCCCGCAGAGTCTCCGGGTGATCGAGCACGAATACTCGCTCGCAGTGTAGCCGCTGTCGAATCTGATGGCCTCGGGCCGCGGGATCGCATCCGCGGGGAGCCCACAGAGGGCTCTCCTTTCCTGCGGCGCGCGTTTGTTGGGTAGAACCGTGCAACGAAGTCCGCACTATACTAAGGTGTCCTTCGCCCTGCTTTGGTGATGTTGGAGGAACGAGGTGATGTGGAACATCTCGATGCACATGTCCAGCAGCTTGCTCCCCATCTCCGTGCTCGCGCTCTGCGCTCTCACGATGCGCGGCCAGACGGCGGATACGGGAGCCATCGCTGGCGCAGTCAGCGATCCTAGCGGAGCGCTGGTTCCGTATGCTGCGGTAGTCGTCAACAGCCAGGAGACCGGAGAAAAGCGCGATCTCACAACAGATGGCGAGGGGAATTTCTCGATCCAATTCCTGGCGCCGGGCAACTATGACCTAACGGTATATGCGGCAGGATTTGAGCCATTCATCTTAAAGGGTGTTCAGGTTCAAATCACGGACGTGAGCAGAGTGCGGATTCAGCTCGCGCTCAAAGGCACAAAGGAACAGATGATTGTTACCAGCAAGCCTCCTCTGCTTCAAACTGAAAACGCCACGCTTGGACGAGTCATAGATCGAAACACGATCGAAGAGTTGCCCCTGGTCAATCGCAACTTTACCGAGATCCTCGGCCTGACCGCCGGAACCAACACCGACATCGTGGATGCCACGCAACTGGGGGCCGGAAGCCAGGAGATCCGCGCGAACGGTGCGCGTAGCGGCGACAACAATTTCATGCTAAACGGCGTGGATGCGAACAGTTATAGCTCCAATATGACCGAGGTCACTGGTTTCGGTGGAGCGGGGATCGCGATCCCCGCTCCGGATACGATTCAGGAGTTCAAGGTCCAGACTTCGCTCTACGACGCGCAGTATGGGCGAGGAGGAGGCGCCAACGTAAACGTCGAAACAAGGTCGGGCACCGCGCATCTTCACGGGAACGTCTATTATTTCGGTCGCAATGAGGCGCTGGACGCGAACAATTTCTTTGCGAATGCAACCGGGGTGCCAAGAGGAGAATTTCGGCGCTCACAACCAGGGGGGACTTTGGGTGGCCCGATGCCTTGGTCAAAGAAACACGCCTTTTTCTTTGTTTCCTATCAAGCCACAAGGGACGTGAATGCGGCCTCCTTGAGCAGCAGTGTTAGCTCTCTAAGCCTTCCTCCGATACCGCAGGCCCGAACACCAGCCTCGCTTGGAGCCGTATTTGGCGGCCAAACCGGGTCATTCGGCGGTGTGGC
>JAOAPP010000470.1 GCA_025462985.1 Bryobacterales bacterium
ACCTTCATCATCCGCTCCATCTCGGAGCTCGTATACGTTCGGCTGGTTCCCAACTCCCAGCCTTACGCCTCGGCTCCGCTTTTCTAAAGCGGACAGATCAGGTGTGAATTAGTGCGGTCAACTCACATACTAACGACAAGCCTAAAAATTCTACTTGTAATCGGGCTGAAAGGGAGCCATACTCCTTTCGGAGAGGTTGGCGCATTCATTGCGCGCTGCTCTGGAGGTACCGTGGACCTCTGGCCACTAGGCGTTTACGCTGCCCTTGTCTTAGGACTAGTCGGAGCCATGTTGGGGCTCTCATACGTACTGGGCCAGCGGCATCACGACCGTTCGACCGACTTCCCTTACGAATCCGGCATTCTTTCTGAAGGCTCAGCCAGGGTTCGCCTTTCCGCGAAATTCTACCTGATTGCGATGTTCTTCGTAATCTTTGACTTAGAAGCAGTTTTCTTGTTTGCCTGGGCGGTCGCTGTCCGTGAGGCGGGATGGGTCGGATACGCCGAGGCCTTTATCTTCATATTCATTCTTCTGGTTGCGCTCGGCTATCTCTGGCGAGTGGGAGCGCTGGAATGGGGTTCTGGGAGGTTCAGGAGGTTGGGCTAAAGGAGTTGTGCGCGTATGCAGTGGTCTTTGCGCAAAGTTGATTCTCACACACAGGCGGGCGAGGATTCTGACGGCCCGATGGAAACAGCCGTTCGCCGGAGTCTCGTTTTGTCGAGACTTGATGACCTGATTGCGTGGAGCCGCAAGAACTCGATTTGGCCCTTTCATTTCGGACTCTCGTGCTGCTTTGTCGAGATGGCCACGAGTATCACGAGCAAATACGACATCTCCCGATTCGGCGCCGAGGTAATTCGCGGCACGCCCCGAGAAGCCGATCTGATGGTCATAGCCGGTACCGTCTTCATAAAAATGGCGCCAGTCATTCGCCGCCTGTATGAACAAATGATGGAGCCGCGGTGGGTGGTTTCCATGGGATCGTGTGCGAACTCCGGCGGCATGTACGACATCTACAGCGTCGTGCAAGGTGTGGACAAGTTTCTTCCTGTGGACGTGTATGTGCCTGGATGTCCGCCGCGCCCCGATGCGTTTCTGCAAGGTGTTCTGCTGCTGCGCGAGGCTGTCGGAAAGGAGAAACGGCCCCTAAGCTGGGTGGTAGGCCCACAAGGAGTTGAAAAGCCAGGAATGCCGGTGATGCGCGACCAGCAGTGGGCACGCCGGCAAACGTTAACCACTCTCGACACTCCGGATCACGTTTAGAGGTTTAACTATACTTTATGGCAACCGCAATTGTTGCCGGCGTCGAGTTGCAACTGGACTTAGGTCCAACTGCGATACCTGAATCAACTCGAGACGGGATCCCAACCTTCTGGTTGCATTCGAGCGAGATCCGCGAATCGGTACGCAAGCTACGCCATGAGGTTCCCCATCCGTTCAGGATGTTATATGACCTGACAGCGGTCGACGAGCGGGCTCGCAGTCACAAAAACGGGCGTCCTACTGGCGAGTTCACCGTGGTGTACCACCTGTTCTCCTACGAGCGCAACGCTTACATCCGCCTGAAGGTCCCGCTCGAGGGCGACAAGCTTACCTTACCCTCCATAGTCGACATTTATCCCGTTGCGAACTGGTACGAGCGCGAAGTCTGGGATATGTTTGGCATCACCTTCGATGGCCATCCCCATCTCTTCCGGATCCTGATGCCACGCTCGTGGGAAGGGCATCCGCTGAGAAAGGACCACCCGGCACGGGCCACCGAAATGGGCCCCTTCAGGCTATCCGACGCAAAACTGGACGCGGAACAGGAGGCCCTACGGTTTCACCCGGAAGAGTGGGGCTGGAGCGAGGCCGGGAAGACACGGATTTTCTCTTCCTGAATATAGGTCCACAACATCCCGGAACACACGGCGTTCTTCGCATCGTGCTCGAGTTGGACGGCGAGGAGATAGTAAACGCAATCCCCGATATCGGTTTTCACCATCGTGGTGCAGAAAAGATGGCCGAGCGCCAGACTTGGCACACTTACATACCGTACACAGATCGCATTGATTACCTCGGCGGGGTGATGAATAACTTTGCGTACCTCACCGCCTTCGAGAAACTGGCCGGTATTGTAGTTCCGCCACGCGGGCAAATGGTTCGCGTCATGATGTCGGAGCTGTTTCGCATCATCAACCACCTGGTCTGGTATGGAACATTCGCCCAAGATCTGGGCCAGATGTCGCCGGTCTTCTACACCTTCAACGATCGCGAAAAAGCGTTTGGCATCGTCGAAGCGGTCTGCGGCGGGCGAATGCATCCGAACTGGTTCCGCATTGGGGGCGTGGCTCAGGACTTGCCGGCGGGTTGGGATCGATTGCTCCGCGATTTCGTGAATTATCTACCCAGGCGTCTTGATGAATACGATCGCACGGTGATGCGCAATCGCTTGTTTCAGGCTCGTACAAAAGGAGTGGGCAGTTGCACTGTCGAGGAAGCTATCGACTGGGGTATGACAGGGCCAAACCTGCGAGCCTGCGGGTTCGAATGGGACTTCCGCAGGAAGCAGCCTTATTCATGTTACGGACAGCTCGATTTCGATGTTCCTACTGGCAAATCGGGAGATTGTTACGACCGTGCGGCCGTACGGGTAGAGGAGATGCGCCAAAGCTTGCGTATCATTCGCCAATGCATTGACAACATGCCAGGCGGTCCCTGCAATGCGGAGCATCCTCTGACAACCCCTCCCCCCAAAGCGCGCACAATGCACGATATCGAGACGCTCATCAACCATTTCTTAGGAGTGAGTTGGGGACCTGTCGTGCCGCCGGGAGAAGCGCTGGGAGCAATAGAAGCAACCAAGGGCAACAACGGTTACTACCTGGTCAGCGATGGCGGCACAAATTCTTATCGAACTCGGATCAGGACTCCATCGTTCGCACATATGCAGATGCTGCCACTCCTGTGCGGAGGTCTGATGATCCCGGATCTGCTCGCCATTCTTGGAAGTATGGACTATGTCCTCGCCGATATAGACCGCTGAAGGAATCCGGAGGGAAGTTTTGTTAACAGCCGAAGAAGAACAGGAAATCAAAGCAGAGCTGGCCCACTACCCGAACACGCAGGCAGTTTGCATCGACGCCATGATGGTGGTCCAACGATCTCGTGGATGGGTATCGGACGAATCGATCCGTGACATTGCTGATCTGCTTGGTATGTCAAGCGCCGACCTGGACGGCGTTGCCACCTTCTACAATCTTATCCGCCGGAAACCGGTCGGACGACATGTGGCCCTGATCTGCGACAGCGTTAGCTGCTGGATCATGGGTTGCGAACGGGTGCGTGATCAGTTGTGCACCAGATTGGGCACGGCGCTCGGAGGATCCACGGCCGACGGGCGTTTCACATTGCTGCCCATTGTATGTCTGGGGGCCTGCGATCACGCACCCGTAATGCTGATTGATGGTGATCTGCACACGGACGTGGACGAGCAGAGAATCGATCAGGTTCTCCAAAAGTATATCTAAACTGCCATGGACAAACCGCTTACTAGTAAGCTTCGCGGTGATGGAACGGTCGTCGATATCGCCGCTTACGAGCGCGCCGGTGGATACGAGGGATTGCGAAAAGCGCTAGGTTTGCAGCCGCAGGACGTAACCGAAATAGTCAAGCGTTCTAGTCTGCGGGGGCGGGGAGGAGCGGGGTTCCCGACCGGACTAAAATGGAGCTTCGTTCCAATGGGAGCGAATGCTCCCAGCCCGAAGTATCTGGTCGCAAATGCAGATGAGATGGAGCCGGGCACATTCAAAGATCGTGTGCTCATGGAAGGCGATCCTCACCAGCTTATCGAAGGAATGGTGGTTTCGGCGTATGCGATCCAGGCCAGCATTGGTTACATCTTTTTGCGCGGAGAGTATCATCTTTCAGCGCAACGGCTGAGGGCCGCGCTGGCTGAAGCGAGGGCGCGGGGCTACCTAGGAAGCAACATTCTAGGCTCCGGATATAGCTTTGAGCTTTATCTGCATGTGAGCGCCGGCCGCTATATATGTGGAGAAGAAACGGCTCTGCTGAACGCTCTCGAAGGCAAGCGTGCTCATCCGCGCACGAAGCCACCGTTCCCGCAGGTCTCAGGTCTCTGGGGCAAGCCAACCATCGTACAGAACGTAGAAACGTTGTGTAACATACCCCATATCGTCGCCAATGGTACCGACTGGTTCCGAGGCCTCAGTCTCTCCGAAGATGGCGGCACCAAACTGTACGGGGTCAGCGGGAAAGTCAACCGGCCTGGATTGTGGGAGCTTCCTCTTGGCACAACAATCCGGGAGATCCTCGAGGAGCACGCCGGCGGAATGCGCAACGGACTTCGATTCCGTGGCGTTCTTCCAGGCGGCGCTTCAACCGATTTCCTCGTCGAGGAACACCTCGACACGCCGATGGACTACACGCAGGTGCAAAAGGCAGGGAGCCGTCTGGGTACGGGCACCATGGTGGTCCTCGACGACAAAACGTGTCCGGTGGGCATGGTCTGGAACCTGGAACACTTCTTTGCGCAAGAATCCTGCGGCTGGTGTACGCCATGTTGGAGTGGCCTGGCGTGGACAGAAAAAATTCTGCTTGCGATGGAACAAGGCACTGCTGAAAAACAAGACTTAGAAGTTCTCAGATTTCAAACCAAATTCCTCGCGCCAGGAAATACATTCTGCGCCTTCGCTCCCGGAGCTGTCGAACCCTTACAAAGCGCGTTGAAGTACTTCAGCGACGACTTCCGGCGTCATGTTGACGAAAAGCGCTGTTCGTGGAGGCAATGATCGTGGCGACTATCTATGTCGAAAACGAGCCGCGGCCATGCGATAGCAGTCAGAATTTGCTTCACGTGCTCTTGTCTTTAGGCTACGATGTGCCCTATTTTTGCTGGCATCCTGTGCTGGGATCGGTAGGCGCGTGCCGCCAATGCGCGATCAAGCAGTTCCGGAACGAGCAGGATCCCAGCGGAAAGATTGTCATGGCGTGCATGACCCCGGCGGCAGATGGAACGCGCGTGTCTATCAAGGATTCCGAAGCCGCCGAGTTTCGGGCTGCTGTCGTTCAAGGCCTGATGGAAAACCATCCGCACGATTGCCCGGTGTGCGATGAGGGCGGGGAATGTCATCTCCAGGATATGACCGTGATGACCGGCCATTGCTCGCGCCATTATCGCTTCCCCAAACGTACGTTTCGGAATCAATATCTTGGTCCATTGATAAATCATGAGATGAATCGCTGCATTCAGTGCCAGCGGTGCGTGCGGTTCTATCGTGAGTACGCCGGAGGTCACGATCTGAATGCGTTCCGCCTTCGCGATACGATGTACTTCGGCAGATTCGAAGACGGCGTTCTCGAAGACGAGTTTAGCGGCAATCTCGTAGAGATCTGCCCGACTGGCGTGTTTACCGATGCCACTTTGAAACGCCATTACACCAGGAAGTGGGACCTTCAGATGGCCCCTTCGGTTTGTGTCCACTGCTCCGTG
>JAOAPP010000776.1 GCA_025462985.1 Bryobacterales bacterium
TGCTCAGCTGGACGATATGCTCGCCCGGGCTGGGATCACGGCCGCGTGACTCGATGCCCATTCCGTCCAGTACACTCCCAGTATGGTGAGTGACTTGCGAGCGGGGGCGTCCGACGAAACGGGAATACGGAACCGGGGCATTCTTTCGCTACTGTGGGCGTTCGCATTCCTGAGTTACTTGCTGCGAATCAACATTACGGTGGCTCAGCAACTTATGGCGCGCGAGCTCTCGCTGAGCGACATACAGGTTGGTTATGTCTTTACAGCGTTTCTGATTGGGTACACGCTGTTCCAGGTGCCGGCCGGCGTACTCGGAGACAGGTTTGGTCCGCGCGTGGTGCTGACCGTCTCTGGATTGTGCTGGGGCGCGACGACACTGCTGACGGGACTGACGCCCGGACTGCTGGTTCGCGGTGCGGCTATGGCGCTTCTAGCGCTGCTCGTGTTGCGGTTTCTGCATGGTGCGTTTGAGGCAGCCACCTATCCCGTCGCGATGAGCGCGGTTTCGGACTGGTTCCCTCCCCGGCAGCATGCCTTTGTCAATTCCGTGATCTTTACTGGCTCCACGCTCGGATCGGCGTTCGCTCCGCCACTAGTGGCGAACATCATGAATGCGGTGGGATGGCGACCGACCTTTTATCTGGCGGCGATTCTACCGGTAGCGGTAGCGGGGCTGTGGTGGCGGAGCAGTCGGGGCGAAAGACCAGACAGGAAAACAGTGGCGATCGAACGGCCGCAGACCTCCGTGACCTGGTGGCGGCTGCTGACCCAGCGTAACGTGTTCTTTCTGTGCCTCAGCTACCTGCTTTACTGCTACGCCATATCGATTTTCGTTTACTGGCTCTATAAGTACCTGGTGGATGTACGTCACCTGAGCATTGTGAACGGCGGCTGGGGAACGAGCCTGCCGTGGATAGCGGCTTCGGTGGCGGTTCCGGTGTTCGGGTATATAAGCACAAAGCTATCCCGCACCATGAGTGTCCTTCCCGCACGGCGGCTCGTCGCGACAGCGTGCCTGTGCGTCTCCGCCGTCCTGATGTGGGCAGGCGCAAGCGCGCAGCATATAGTACCGGCAATTTCGGCTATCGCGGCGAGCGTTGCACTCCTTTTCAGCACCGAGTCTTCCTACTGGTCGACGGCGATCGACGTAGCACGAGAAGATGCCGGCGCGGCCAGCGGACTGATGAATCTGGCCGGCAACCTGGGCGGCGTGCTATCGACCAGCCTGGTGCCCGTGCTCGTCACCCGGCTGGGATGGTTCGACGCGCTGCTGTCGGGCTCGGTATTCGCACTGCTGGCCGCGGCATCGTGGTTCCCGATTCGAAAAGGAGGTTCGACCGAGCCGGGAGTGTTGCCGATACCAGTGGAACGCCTGGGCGCCTAAAGGCCACTCTGATCGCTACGAGGAGCGGTGGAAGACGCGATTGAAGAACTGCCCCCAGCGCCACTTCTTCTCCTGGCATTCGGAAGCCGGAGCGAAGCCCAGGGACTTATCGCTGTGTTGGACAGCCAGGGACTGAAGCTCGGCCCCTGGAGCCTGCACGTTGACCGTAAGGAACGACTTGCAACTGTCGACCGACGAGACCTTCCAGGGCGCCTGGGCCTTGCTGCCTGGTCCCCAATCCTGTATGAACCGCTGAAAGTCGTAGTTCGGACAGGGATGCTGAGTCGTGCATCCCCATTCCTGGTAAGCGCCTTGATAGTTCCTGGCGTTGATTTTGTCCAGAAACGAGTTCACGACACGCTTTTCCGGATAGTTATGCAAGAGGAGATAACCAACGAGGAGCACGGCCAGAACCGACCCCCCTGCGATGAGAATACGCTTGATGATGCGACCGCGATGTTCTTCCTCTACGCCATATGTCTGCAAATAGCTGCCCACAAGATCTCCTTTTGAGCGGCCCGTGAAACAGTTGGCTTATTTCGCCGGGTACGCTTTGTCGTAGGCGGCCGTAGACTCGGCGGTAATGTCGAGAGCAGGCTTGAAGAAGATGGTATTGGAGATGTCAATGACGACGTCAATGCCGCGTTCCTCAGCCAGTTTTTTGACCACCTCAGTCATTTGACGCCCGCTGCGGCCTAAAATATCCTGCCGCTCTGCATTTACGTCGGCCTGAAGATCTTCGCCCAGGCGTTGCAGCTCTTTCTGCTTCTGCGTGCCATCCGCCCGGAGTTGGGCCTCTCGGCTGGGATCAATATTAGGCGTATTCAGCTGCTTCTGAATATTCTGCAGTTCGTTTTGGAGACTTTCGATGGCCTGCTGGCGTGGGCGGAATTTCAACTCGAGCGCTGCCTGTGCTTTCTTGATTTCAGCGGTGTCGGCAACGGCCTTTTGCGCGTTGATGATGGCCACCTTGGCCGGCTGAATCGCCTGGGCCTCGCCCGAGACCACGGATACGGCCGCGAGTACGGCGAGGAGCGCAGCGCTCCGGACTTTCAAAGACATTTACTGTCGTAAGCTCCTATGCGAGATGCGGACGAAGATAGTGCGGCTACGATGCGCACTAGCCTGGTCGTTTAGGTATTTTCGATATTAGCCTACCACGCAATGAACTCAGTGGGTTCGGATCTTTCCCTGCCGATCGATGGTGAGGACCCTGTTCCGCCAGCGAACCTGGCGGCCGGCGTAGGAAGCCAGCCAAACGGCGAATGCGTAAAGGTCCCAGACGGGGGCAAGGCAGGATAGCTTCGTGGCGAGCGGGCTTGCGAGCACAAGCCGGGCGCTGATGAGCGCGGAACCGATTCGGCAGAGGATCAGCGCGGCCGCCGGATACATGGCGCCGCATGCCAGCGCAATTACGGCCCAGAGTCCGGAGTGCGTGATAGGCAACCCGAGATGGCCAGCACCCTTGGAAACGCGGATTGTTCTGGCCCAGCGCAGTTGATGCGCCCAGACTCCGGGCCAAGTTCCTTCCCCAAGCGCAGTTTCAACGGTGTAGGCAGAGAGAAGCGCCCGCTTTCCGCCTTCGGTGATGCGGCGGGCGAGTTGGTAATCGTCCGCGATGTAGTCCGCAAGAGCTTCGAAGCCTCCAGCGGCGGCGAGATCGGACGCGCGGAAGGCGAGGGTGGAGCCGAACCCGAATTCGCGCACTCCCAGCAGTTGGGCGACAAGGGCGCTGGGCATGAAATCCGTGGCGATGCCCAGGGCTTCCCAGGCAGTAGCGGCGGAGTGTGCCGAAGCGCGATATGGGCACGTAACAACACCGACGGCCGAATCTTCAAGAGGGGTGACGACAGCGGAGAGATAGTCCGGCGTGACCTGAATGTCGCTGTCGTTGACAACCCAGATGGGATGCCTGGCATGCCGGGCGAGGTCGATCAGGACTCCGACCTTAGCATTTGCCGCCGGAGTTGTGCTGCGGATGAGAGCGATCGGCACGTCCGGAAAGGCGGCCTGGAGGCGGCGGATTTCATCAATGGCAGGATCGGCGTGGTCATTTACGCCGAAGAGGATCTCAAACTCCGGATAGCGCTGCACGGCCTGAGAAACGAACGCGGAGTAGGTGTTGGGATCGAGGCCGCGTATTGGTTTCAGGATTGAAACGGGAGGCTGGAATCCGGATTGGGGGGGCTGATCGCGCCTGAGAAAGTGGCGGAGGCCGGCGAAGCAGGCGAGGAGTTGGTAGGCCAGGGCCGGGAGACAGACGATCCAGAGCAGCGGCACTCGGAGCAATTAGCGGGAGAGAAGAACAACGCCGCCGAGCACAAGGAGGGCTCCGGCCGTGCGGCGTTTACCGACCGTTTCGTTTAAGACGAACCGGGCAAGAATGGTCTCGCAGACGAATGTAGCGGCCGAGGCTGGGACGGCGAAGCTGAGAGGTTCCTTCTGCAGGAGCGCCATGAAGGCAAAGAAGGAGATGGCCATACAAAAGATGGACAAGAGTAGGAACTTTCTCGAGGCAATGATGCGAAGCAGCCGGCCAAGGCCGCGGGCGGTGACCTTTTGCGCACCGCTGCGCTTCATCTCATAGCTTTGCAGGAGATCGCCAAGCACCGTGGAGATGACGATGACAGAAAGCAGTAGCCACTTCGTTACCTCGTGGAATTCTGTCACTCGCCGCTCCGGTGATGGGTAGTACCAACCAAAACGCTGCCGCCGAATATCAGAAACGTACCGAACCACTGGGGAAGGCCGACCTGTTCATGAAGAACGAATCTTCCCAGGATGGCGGCTACGATATAGCCGATCGCCATCAGAGGCAGAACGAAACTGAGATCGGCCCAACTCATGAGTGCCATCCGGGTGAGCAGCCACAAGACAAGCAAGACGATTCCACATGCGACAAAGGGATTGAGCATCGCATGAACGTAGCCGATCGGGTTCACGCCGACATCGGAGATGTGTTTCATGCCCCAGGCCAGCGAGAGATTCCCGACGGCATTGAAACACACCACCACGATGGCCAGCAGGATGGCTTTGAGCTTCGACTGGGGGGCTGGACTCCGAACAACTTGAATCGCTTCAAATGTCGGAGCCAAACCGATGGACTTAGGAGGATCCTGAACCGATGAGGCGTACTGGGACAATTAATCCCCTGTGGTCAGGACGGCTTCCTGTTCTTTCTGCGCTTTCTGATCCTTGACGAACTGTTTGCGCTTGGAACGAAGCGCCAGATACTCACGGGCTTCTTTGTAAAGGCGTTTACGATCATCGTTGTTGAACAGAGCTTTACTCACGAGCCGAAGGGCTACTTTGGGACGGAAGTAGAATTCGCCGTAGAAGCGCTCAACCCAGTCCACAAGTTCGCCTCGGTCCAGCCCGGGATAGGAATAATTCGGAAGCTGGTGGCCACTGTCGTCGGCCATGACCTCGTCAATCGTGATGAGGCCGTTCTTCTTGACGTGATCGTAAAATTCCGTTCCGGGAAAAGGATGGCCGATGGAGACCTGAATGGTTGCCACATCGAGTTCTTTGGCGAAATCGATGCTCTTACGGATCGTCTCGGGGGTTTCGCCGGGAAGTCCAACGATGAAGTCGCCGTGAATTACAAGGCCGAGCTTTTTGCAATTGGCGGTGAAGCGCCGCGCCATGTCAATGGTGGCGCCTTTTTTAATATTTTTCAGGATCTGCTGATCGCCCGATTCGTAGCCGACGATCAGCAGCCGGCAGCCGGCTTCTTTCATCGCCTTCAGCGTGTCGTAGTCGGTGGTGACGCGGGAGGTGCAGCTCCAGGTGAAGTTCAGCTTCTTCAACTTTGAGCAGAGTTCGATGGTCCTCGCCTTTTGATAGTTGAAGGTATCGTCGTCGAAGAAGATTTCTTTGAGACCAGG
>JAOAPP010000488.1 GCA_025462985.1 Bryobacterales bacterium
TTGGGCCATCCGGACTTGCGCCAGCATTCCTAATGCGTAATGGTACCCAGGAAAAATGCTCTGCGCTCCGTTCGCGTACAGTTCAGCCTTGGCGAGGTCTCCGGACTGGAGATACAAGTGTGCCAGTTGAGTCAGAATCCAGGCACGATCTTCGTACTCCGCCGTTCCTGTCGCATCATAAGCCGTCCGCATGAACTCAATAGCACCTTCATCGTCGCCAAACAGTTCTCGCAGATAGGCTCCGCGTGTCAGACCCGGAATGTTCCCCGCTCTGAGGTTGAGCATCCACTGTGCCGCTCTCTCAGCGTCGTCATAGTTGCCTAGTTCGATATTGGCATCGGTCAAATAGCCGTAGACGATCACATCGTCGGGTGTCTGCTGGTTCAGTCTCTTTGCGACTTCGAGCGCCTGTGCAAACTCATGCCGGCCGAGCAGCAGCCAGGTTTTCACTTTCAGCCCTTCGAAGTTGTCCGGCTTTAGCTGAAAGGATTTGCTGAGAGCGTTCTCTGCTTCCGCATAGAAGTGAACATCCGATGTTTCACGAGCTCGCCGCGCTTCCGCCATTGCGAGTGCGTTATAGCCTGCGAAGTAGTTAGGCTTTCTGGCAATCTGTTCCTTCGCTCTGGCGATACTTTGCTCGGCGGGGGACAGGGTTCCGGGGGCCTGCGCCGGAGTCGTGCTTATTTGTGCGACCAAAACGAACGAGGCGGCAGTCAGGAAGACAGGCACACTGATCTTCATGGAGATAGATCCCTTTCTGCGATCTCCTGGCTGCGTGTCAGCCAGGAGATCGCCGTTGAGTGTGATTAGTTGACTGGACAGATCGATGCGCCATTGACTCCGCATCCCTCTTGTCCTGGCCCCATGTGAACGCTGTCACGGCCGCTGTAAGCCGCGGCGACAAATGGAAACGCCGAACTAGGCTGCACGGTGGATGTGTTGACGCCGTCTCCAATGCGCGTGCCGAACTTCACCGGGTCCACCAGTATCCCCCCGACAGCGCGCGCCGCTATGTCGGTAACATCGTCTTTCAAACGGCGTCCATTCGGGAATCCGGCAGTATCTCCTGCTATGAATCCGAGTCTTCGCTCCTTACCTTCCGCAGTCGGAGGGATCCCGGTATTCAAGCGAAGGAGATCCGCAACCGGGCCAGAATCCTTGCTGCCGCAACCTGGACAAATTGGCGCCATGTATTGCACAAGCGGTAAGAGGTCTGTCCGCGGTGCGGGAGGAACTGGGATACCAATGGAGCTAAAGATCGTGGCGAGCAACGGATTCAGAAGAAAATTCGCGAATTGACTATCATTCTTCGGATCATCCATACTCCAACGGTCCTTCGAACCGGTTCCAATCAGGAGTTCATTGATGAGCGGATTGCCCATGCGCTGGACCTGAACCCATTTCAGATGCTCATTCTCCAAACTCGAGTCGCCGTCCAAGACCCTTCTGATTCGCTGGGCGTGGCGCGAAGTTGTTCCATAGGTACCAATAACCGCATCTTTGTCATTCGCCTGATGGAGTTTTCCGTCGCGGGTCAGCATCGTGATAGGCACTTCGAGCACAATGCTGTTGCAGTTGAAACCGGATAACGCGTTCGGTGCGTAGTTATGGGCATCGTCGGCGTCTACGGCGGGACTGAGAACGCCGCCGCCCGCTGCCATTCGAAAGTTGAGCGAGTCGAAAGCTGCACCGAGGTCGATAAAGAATGGATCCGCAACGGTACCGGCGAACACTCGTACGCCACCACCGAGATCATAGTAGCCCTGTTGGCGCAAGTCTGCGTAATCGGGCATTGTGCGCGGCCCCACATTCGTGGGCACCGCGAACAACTTGCGTCCGGCAGTGAGGTCCGTAGAATGTTTCCCCTGGAGACGCGTGACGGTGAACGTTTGGCGCAGATTGATCCCTTCCGAGCCTGGACCGTCAAGCGCGGTGATCGGCGGAATACCGAGCAGGCCTCCAACGAATCCTGTAAAGACACCCGGCGCACGAACTTCGGTCTGGAAGCGGAACTGGAATGTGATGTCCTCCACACCGTCGTGATCGTTGTCTACTTTCATCTCGTACAAAATTCCCGGATCAAAGGGGAAGTAGTTCGGACCATTGGACGGCTCGAGAAATGGATCCACATTCAGAACCATGACTACTCGGTCTGGATGTTCCGGACTGACAAACGTGAACCAATCTGTGATGTCCGCCTTCTGATCGAGAGCGGTGATGGGCGCTTCGCGGTGGCTGGCGCCGTAGATTGGCAGGATGGACACAAGGGTTCCGGCGATTAACATGGCCGGAAGGGACATTGAGTGTAGGCGAGTTTTCATATCGCATCCTCGTTTCTTTGTGCTTCGGTTGTGTGCAGCCGAACATCAAAGGGTACGAAGATAACACCAAAATCGGATGCCAGATCTTGCGGTAATGCATCTAGCGCTTGAGATTGACGGTCCCCACGGATTTAGCGGATGACAACGTCAGCCAAGTGGTGCCCAGGGCGGGACTTGAACCCGCACTCCGCTTGCGCGAAAAAGGATTTAAGTCTGATCTAGAAGCACCGTCCAGCACGGACGCGTCTCATTCTGAATCACTTAGAGACTCGGCGGCTCGGCAAAGATGTCGCGAAAACAGGGTCTTTCCTACGGAGTTCTTACGGACTCAGCAGGCGCCTCTGCAGGGTGCGCCCGTCCATCGCAACGCATTGCGACGCCTCCCCAACCTCCCTCCGCGCACCTCATTTAAAAGATTTGCTGACACCAGCGGGACACGAGTGTCGGCAAATGTCGCTGCCCTTCCAAACGCTTCGACTGTGATGGACGCCCGCGTTGCTCAGACACACGGTGACTGTACTACGCCGCGAGAAGGAACC
>JAOAPP010000521.1 GCA_025462985.1 Bryobacterales bacterium
GGGACGCTGCACGGCTATGGCATTGCGCGCCGCATTGAGCAGATAAGTGGAGATATGCTCGCCGTCAATCAGGGCACGCTCTATCCGGTGCTGCTCAAGCTGGAGCAGGAAGGCTCAATTGCGTCCGAGTGGGGAATGTCGGAAAACAATCGCCGCGCTCGTTTTTACCGGCTGACACGCGCCGGGCACAAGGCCCTAAAGGCAGAGACGAGAGACTGGCGTCAAAGCGTGGACATTATGGAGCGCTTCTTTGAGGCCAAGGCGGAGGATTTGCAATGAAAACCTTACGGCGGTGGCTGTATCAGATACGCGGTTCGCTGACTCGTGATCTGGGCGTAGAACGTTTTCAGAGTGAGATGGAGGATCACATCGAACAGCAAACCGCCGAATACATCCATGCCGGGCTGGATGCTGAGGAGGCTCGTCGACGGGCAATATTAAAGTTCGGATCTCTGACCCAGGCTAAAGAGACGTACAGGGATGGCGGCGGATTGCCCATCTTCGAAGCCTCGCTGCAGGACACCCGTCATGCGTTCCGTCGCTTACGCAACGCCCCTGTTTTCTCGATTACGACAATCCTCACCGTGGCTTTGGGAATGGGCGCTACCACCGCCATCTTTTCGCTGGTTTACGCGGTTTTGCTCAAGTCGCTATCGGTGGCTGATCCGGCCGATTTGCTGCGGCTGGGCAAGACGGCTCAATGCTGCTATACCGGTGGCTACTCACAAGACCCTGAGTTTGGCCTAGTCTCTTACGATCTGTATACGTACTTTCGCGATCACACTGACGGCTTCTCGGAACTGGCGGCATTCGGAGCGAGCGAAACCGGCTTAGGTGTTCGGCGCAGCGGATCAGTTGCTCCTGCCTTCAGCGATATGGGCGAACTCGTCTCCGGTAATTACTTCCAGATGTTTAAATTGCAGGCGTTTGCCGGCCGTCTGCTTACACCTTTGGACGATCGGGCGGGCGCGCCACCCGTGGCAGTCATGAGTTACCGCTTGTGGGCCGAACGCTACGGTTCTGATCGCTCGGTAATCGGCAGCGTTTTAGATTTGAGCGGCAAACCATTTACTATCGTGGGCATCGCTCCCCCCAGCTTTTTCGGTGAGAATCTTCGTACGTCTCCGCCCGATTTCTTCGTTCCGTTGATGACTGGAGATCCAAGTCCGGACGGAGACAGAGCCAATCCGTCACTGGCCTGGCTGCAAATCATCGGTCGCAAGCGCCCGAGTTTTACATCGGAATCCATACAGGCGCGCATGCGAGTGGAGTTGAGGCAGTGGTTGCGTTCGCAGTGGGGCCGAATGGATGCGAATGACCGGGCATTGTTTCCGCGCCAGACGCTGAACTTGGCGCCGGGCGGCGCAGGTATCACTTCAATGCGGGAACAGTACGACAAGTGGCTGCGGATTCTCATGTTGGTGTCGGGGTTTGTTCTGCTGATTGTTTGTGCGAATGTGGCAAATCTGATGCTTGTGCGAGGCATGCAGCGGCGAAGACAGATAGCCGTCAGCGTGGCTTTGGGCGCCCGGCCGGCGGCTCTCATGCGGCAGGCCTTCACGGAAAGCGTGCTACTATCCCTGACCGGCGGTTCTCTCGGATTGCTGATCGCAGCCGGAGGTACGCGTTTCATCGTCGATTTCGCGTTCCCTCGCGTCGGTGAGTTGGCGGGTGTTCCCATCGATCCTTCGCCGTCGGTGCCCATACTCTTATTCGCGTTTGCCTTGTCCTTGGTATCCGGGATCGTGTTCGGTATTGCGCCCGCTTGGGTTTCTACCCAAGTGGCACCCATTGAGGCCTTGCGCGGCGCCCAGCGTTCCACTGTTCGCACTGGGTCAATGCAACGAAGGCTGCTCGTTGTACTACAGGCGGCGCTGGCTCTGATACTGGTTTCCGCCTCTGGTCTGCTGAGTGTGGGTCTGCGTTCGTTTGAACGTCAAGATTTTGGCTTTCAGATGGATCACCGCATCATTGTGTCGTTCGATCCACACCTTGCAGGATATGAGCCAAACCAACTCCACCCCTTGTACGGGCGCATAGAGGATGCTTTTGGACGCATTCCCGGGGTCGCACAAGTCACGCTCGCCGTATACACACCGTTAAGCGGCAACAACTGGGGCAGCCCGGTTTGGATTAATGGTCACAACACGCCCGGGCCTAACGAGGACGCAGAAAGTTCGTGGGCTCGAGTCACTGCCAACTTCCTCTCCAGCATCGGCGACCCAATCGTCCGCGGCAGGGAGCTGGATGAGCGAGATACTCCCGATTCCGAGCACACGGCGGTAATCAACGAGACCTTCGCGCGTAAGTTCTTCCCACACCAGGATCCGATCGGCCAATATTTTGGGTGGGCTAGCGACAGTCCAAGCCGGTATCGGATCGTCGGGGTCGCAAAAGACGCTCGCTATCTCACCTTCAATTTGGAGAAGCCCATCACGCCTTTCTTCTTTTTACCGGAAGGGCAACGCGATCTCGACAAAAACACAGGGAAGGAACGCAGCCCAGGGTCAAACTACATGCAGAAGATCGTCATTGTGGAACGCCCGGGACAGAGTGTTTCCCATGATGCCATCCGCAGGGCACTTGCATCCATTGATCCTAATCTGCCCATCACCACGATTCTAGGATTTCAGCAGCAGGTGGAGGCGGTATTCAGGCCGACGGAGCTGATGGCGCGTTTGACTTCGTTCTTTGGCCTGCTGGCACTTGTGCTCTCGTCCATCGGTTTGTATGGCATCACCGCCTACAGTGCTGGACAACGAACTAATGAGATTGGAGTGCGCATGGCACTCGGAGCTGCAACCCGACAAGCCGTGGCACTCCTTTTGCGCGGGCCTTTTGTTCTCATCGTCGTCGGACTTGTGCTCGGTTTGCCAGTCACATTCGCGATCTCCGGAACTCTCGCAAGCCAGACCTTCGGAGGAGATCCGCATTTGGCTACGGTCGAGACAATCGCCACCGCAGTGCTGGTTGTCACAGGATTTTTGGCTGCTCTAATTCCGGCCGTACGCGCCAGCTCAATCTCGCCTTGCGAGGCACTGCGAGTCGAGTAAGCATTTGTGAATAGGTGGGGTCCTCTGGGAGTGTTGCGAGAAGCAAGCGTTCACAGTCGACTGGCTCGGTGCGATTAGCAACGCTCCCTCGCAATCTCTATTGCAATGGAAAGCTCATTTCCGTAGCTGCTGGGCGCCGAAAAGCCGAGCTTAACCTCCGTATATATCGTGAGTAACGGCGTGCCGTTTGCTAATCCGCCATGCCTGAATTTTGGGCGGT
>JAOAPP010000530.1 GCA_025462985.1 Bryobacterales bacterium
CTGGGCCAATGAATTGTGCACGCCTCTCGACAGGACCTCCATGAGTCGTGCTTTGGAGATCGTCGTGGGGTCTGGCATGAAGGTGAAGTCGGGCATGCCTGGGAACCTGTAGACCCACCTGACGGACTCGGTTCCGTAGCCAATGCCCAGGCCTGACGTGTTGATCAGCGACCGAAACGAGTCCGCAATGAACGCAACCCGTATTCCCTTGTCGGGGTTGTGCGCGATCGCCCCGGGTATGTCGCATGCCTGAATGGCGTAGCTTGCAATAAAAGCAGCTATAACAGCCATCATCATGAATCGGGGCGGGAAGCCGATCAGCATGAGAATGGCAGCTAGCGCAACAAGCTTGAACTGAATGAAATGCGAGGTGGCGGCTATCAGCAGGATCACTACAAGGCAGGCATGGCGGCGTGCACCGCGACTGCAGAACAAGTGGCCGAATATGAAGAACGAGGCAAGGGTGATGCTGTTGATGAACGAGCCGTAAGCGGCCAGGATCGTGCTGGCCGTGTCATCACCTTCATAGTGCACGTCGTTGACGAACATGATAATGGGCGCAACGATATAGCTTAGGGTAATGAATATACCCCCGCGGGAAAAGATATCCTGCGCCTGAATGCGCCGAAGGAAGTACGCTTTGGCGGCCCAGGCAATGATGAAGAAACTGATGATCGGTATCAGCTGGCGCGGGATGGCGTCCGCCAGGAAAACGAGCTGCCAGGACCGGGGAAACGCGTGGCCCCAGGACAACACGCCGCCGATCAGGCACAACGTCACATAGGTTCCGAGCAAGCGCGGTGGTGTAATTCCCCGGACAATGGCGTAGACAAGGCACAGTGGCGGCGTAATGGAGAACAGCAGCGGATAATCGCCGATCGCAAAGCCTAGGGCACAGGCGATCCACATGCAGGGCAAAAAGACAAAGGTGTCGAGGCGATCGAGGCGCGCACCACTGTACAGAGACGCGCTCATGGGTGATGTCTTGGTGAAGCGAGTTCCAAACATTCCTAATACAGAACTATCGGCCTGCCGCACGACGGTCCGGCTTCTACCCTGGTCAGGAAAAGGTCCGGAAAGCGAATTCGCTGCCTGCGGCATTGTCCAGCCTTCTATCCAGTTCGTACTGTCATCCCAGAAGATCTATTCCGATCCGTCTGCCCATTGTTACAGTCTTTAGGTATAGATTGCGCATTCTCCACGGCTTTGCCTTTTGGCGCCTGACCGCGGCCTTGTTCATTACAATAGCTCTTAGCTTCAAGGGAGGAACGACATGCAACAAATCCCGCAACGCCTGGCGTGTCGTGCGCTGTGCCTCAACAATGACGACGACCTGATCCATCAGGTTGATCGCGGCTTCCAGATCCACCGTTTGTGCCAAGGAGTGAAAATCCACCACAATCCACTGGTGCTCAGCGCCCGCGCTCTCCAACGCTGCGACGATGGACAGCGACGCCGTCAGATCCGACACTGGCGCGGCCGCGCGGAGCGTCAGTAGATCCAACATACCTGTCGTCGAGCCGGCTCGTTCCATCCCGCCGGTGAGCTCCCCATACCGGCTTTTGTCCGGCAGCGAGACATCGGATAATGGCAGCCGCCAGTTCGCGTCCACAAGGCAGGTCTTGCTGCCAGTGTCGGCGAGGACCTTTGCAAGTTGCGCGGCCACCAGCGAAGCGCCCGCTCCGTCCTGTGGCGAAACGACACCGATCAGGCGCCTGCTGCTGCCGCGGCTGCCTGCCCCCAGCATGGCAACAGCCAGCTTGCCCATGGCGTCATACACCGGAAGGCAGTCCGCCCCATACGACCGCTGCGCGTTGCCTCTTGGCGACCGCTCCATACACAGCTCGGTCGGGCTCAACTTCGGAATGACAGCGACGCGCGCAATCGCTTCGAACCCTCGCAAGTCGTCAGCCGTCCGCAGTACATCGTCCGTTATCTCACGCAACAACGCATGCCCCAGGCCAAGAATTCCGCCAATGCCGGTCAAGGCGATCAAGGCGATGACAGTGATCAGCCGCGAGCTCGCGATAACCGGCGGTGTCGCAGGCGTGATCACCTGGAGGCCTGGCGATGGGAGTTGGGAATTTGCTTCCCCCAGCCGTTGCAGCAGCGCTCCATATAACACCCTATAGGACTCGGTTTTTTGTTGCTCCTCCAGAAAACGGGCTCGCGCATCTGGCCCTGGAGCGACGATAGAGGCCGTGGCTTCGCCCGGCGGAGCCGCAGGGAAGGCTTTGTCACGAAGTTCCGCCAGCAGCTTCCAGTCGAGTGCTGCCATGGTCGTTCGGGCGCTTTCCTGCTCGGCCAGGCGGCTAGCGATGTAGCCGCGAATGACCGCGCCGGCGAAATCAGCAGCGCGCTCGGGGTCGATTGACGTGAACTGGATTTCCAGCACATCCGAGATGCCAACCCGACGAATGGCAAGTGCATCTCGAACCCGCGCAATGGTTGCGTCGCGCGGTTTATAGTTGAGCACCGAGGGCGGGCGCAGGAGCGAACGCGCCTGAAGTATCAGCCACGTTCGCAGGCCGCCAGCGTTCCGGCCGAACTCTGGATCGTCAACAAGGTTCAGCGTGTCCACGACCCGACCAATGATTTCGTTGGAGGTGAAAACCTGGATCTGCGTTTCAATGTTCGTGGAATGAGCCGCGTCGGTTTGGGCGACGACAAGATCGCCCGCAGTCCTACGCGTGGGATCCTGCAGCAGGACCGCGGCCGTAGCGGTGTAGGACGACGGCGCGACCGCGGCATATCCGATGCCGAGCAGCAGTCCGCTGAACAGCCAGGCGAGGCAGAGACGGTAGCGCTTGCGCAGAAAGCGGAGAATCGCTTCGAGATTGATTGCCTCCGGATCATCGGGTCTGAAGCCGCTACTCGGCAATCCAAGCGAGGCTGTCTGAAGTGCATCACTGTGGAGCATCTGACCGACTTGCAGTTACGGGGCGGGAGGGGGCCGGAGGGCGCGGACAGCGGCCGGGATTGCTGCTGCAACCCTGAGGCTGCCGCCGAAATCGGCAACAGCGGACGCGGAGTTCCGCATCTCGCCAACGGTAAAGGCAATCAGGAAGGACGCCGACACCAGGAACACGAGGGCTTCCCTAGCGACCACGGCCAACGAAACGGCGGTGGTCGCATTTGCAAGGACCGAGAGCATCAGCAACGAGGCAAGGACAAAGATGGCCAGGCTTGCGGCGTTCAAAACGGGCCACGCACGTTCATATCCATAGTTGAACATAAACAGATTCGATGTGCAGGCATTTACGTTCAGCAGTAGCGGGACGATGGCCAGCAGGCGTACGATGGGTATCGAACCGGCAAAGGATATACCGAAAATCGGGATGATGATCATTGGGGCGACAATCAGCAGCCCCAGGCTCAACCCCAGGCCAATCGCAAGAGAGAACAGCGAAAGCCAGACCAGGCGTAAGCCGGCCTTCGGATTATGCCGGGCGTAGAAGGCGACCCGGGGCAGCAGTGTATCGACCAGTGTCCTGAAGAATGGGCGTGTCGCGCTGACGAATTTCTCGGCCAGCGAGTAATGGCCGGCCGCGACGTAGCCGCCGTAGTGGTGCACCAGCAGCATAGGCAGCGTCGTCAATATCCGCTCGACAAGGGTGTATAGGAAACCGGCCCAGCCGTTGCGAGCTGCGTCGTAATACCTGCAAGCCGTACGGGCCGCAGCCCGGCCACGCCAATGGAACGGATGAGCGGCAAACTGACCAGGCCTGCAACAAGCGGGACCGCGGACTGCGACGCAACCGCGAAGGCCACCTGTTCCGGCGAGCGCACCAGAAGCACGAAACTGGCAAATGCGCAGATGCGAGCGCTGACGGTCGCCAGGGCGGCTTGCCAGGCTCGTTCAAGCCCGATCAGTAGCCATCCTGGGAAGACGATGCCGCCAAACGCGGTCAGCATCGCGCAAAGGAACATCGGCTGGCTGATGCCAAGAACGCTGTTCGCGGCGACAAGGCCGACCGTAGTGATCAGAAAGCACAGCGCAGTCTTGGTCAGCAGCACATCCGCAAACAGCGTCGCGAGGACCAGTGGTTCATTGCGTGCGGCGCCGGCGGCGCGCTGTGCTGTCCAGTGGAAGCCATACTCGACGAACGTGGCGGCTAACTGCCCGATCGCCATGGCGTAAGCGAACACCCCGAACTGCTGTGCCCCCAGTACATGGGCGGCGTACGGCAGGATTAGCAGGGGCTGCAGTACATCTACTGCGTGCATGATTGTCAGGCCCACGGCCTGGCGTCGCAGGCTCATGGCACAAGCTCCGGGGTAGCTGGGGCCGACGCGTGCGTCCAGAACGCCCCGTTGGTGACGAATTGGGCGTGTAGATGGCGCAGATGCGCCAACAAGCGGTCCAGCTCATCCCAAAGGTCGTACTCATTCAATTCCCAGGGGTGTCCCCAGATGTGGAAGCATCCGCCGCGGCGGAGACATAGCTCGGCTGCCCGATAGAGCCGATCTTGCAGTCCGCGTTTCCCCAGAACGGCGCGCAGCAGAGCAAGGCGCCTCAAACTATGGCCGCCACTCAGATAATTTCGGATATAGATATTGTCCGTATGGGGGAAAAACTGCATGGTCGTCGGTATTTGGTAACAGTCAGGTCCTGCGGCATCCGAAAGGTTCGTCACCGTCCGCGCGTAGCGAAAGCCTGCATCTCGCACCAACCGCCGGACGGTGCGGTTATGGTGCCCGCGCACATAGGCGAAGCCGATGACTTCCCGCCCTAGAAGGTCCTCAAGCCATTGCTTGTTGGAGATGAGCTGCTGCGCCGCCGCGTCCGGAGCCAACTCTGTCAGGCTGACATGGTCCCGGGTGTGACCTCCGATCTCAACATGTCGGAACTGATGCTCCCCTAGACGTCGGATCTCCGTCCGCTGCATCACCGGCCTGCCTTCGGCATTCATATTCGGAATGTAGAACGTTCCTGACGCCTCGTGTTTTGCCAGCAGATCCGCCACACGGAGGTCGGCCGGGTGGCCGTCATCCCAGGACGTTGTCACCAGCAACGGCGAGGTATCGCACTCCTTTGGCATGGCGCTGCCCATCAGGTATCGTGCGCCGGACGGTTTGACCATATGAAACCAAAGCAAGCCATGATGAAGATGGTGTTGGACACTAGGTATCGCTTGGCAAGACGCCTCGGGTCTTGCAAGATCCGGTAACACCACTCCAACCCGAGCCGCTGCATCCAGGGTGGGGCACGCTTTACAACGCCGGCATGGAAGTCGAATGCGGCGCCAATCCCGACCATGACGGCATGGATCCGGTCTTTGTGGGAACGGAGCCATGCTTCCTGCTTGGGACAACCAAGTCCGACCCAAATGATTCGGGCGCTGGATGCGTTGATCCGGTCCACCATTGCCGCATCCTGCTCAGCCGAGAGCGTGTAGAACGGAGGTGAAATGGATTGGACAATGTTGATACCCGGGAAGGTGGCGCGCAATTTTTGCTCCAACCTAAGGAGCGTGCCGGGGGTCGAGCCATAGAGCAGCATTGGGGTCCCATCTTCGGTGGCCCGGCGGCAGCACGCCAACATCAGGTCCGGTCCGCTGATGCGGCCCTGATCGCGATGGCCCTCGCGACGTAGCAGCCAGGCGACTGGCGCGCCGTCGGGCGTCACCATATCGGCTGACGCAATTGCCTCGCGATGAGCGGGGTTTCGAAGGGCGTGAGCGATGCTGTTTACATCGCACACACAAACGATTCTGCTTTCATTGCGCTGCGCCCAAAGGGAAACGCTGTCCAGCGCATCGCTCCAACCAAGGACGTCCACCGGTATGCCGACGACATGTCGACGCATGCGACGTGGTAAAGTGTCCGATGCAGCGATGACGTCCATGAAAATTACCTCGGATGGAGTACGGCAACAGCAAACCAGCATGCATTTGCTGCTTGGGCTGCAGCTCACCATGGCAAACCCGAAGAATGTTATCGGGCCGGGACAATGGTTCACTCAATTCCAATTAAGCAGCTTGAAAATAGTTGTCCCTATGCCGGATGGAGTAGTCATTAGGAATGGCTACTCCTTCTATCAGGGAAGCGGATTCACCCCATTAAGAGCTCAGGGCCTATGTCAACCCCGGACCATCTAAAGGGATCTGTTGCATCCTTGTGCTTTCGGAGCGGTCGGGTACAAGCCGCGGGG
>JAOAPP010000538.1 GCA_025462985.1 Bryobacterales bacterium
CCGTTGCGGGCAGCTGCCAGGTGGATCCGATAGGCATTGGAGCGAGGTTTTGGAGTGAGAGGCCGGTTTGAGTCTGACTGGCGTAGATATTCCAGCCGACCGCGGAGGTTGGAACAGCAATGGCGCCTTCGGCCATTCCTACCACGATGCTGCTAGCCCCGCTGAGGACCTGTCCATTGACGGCGCTCAGCGCACTCTCATGCCCGCGCGCATCGACCCAGGTGGTTTGAACGAAAATGGCCTGAGCAGCGGCTGTTCCATCTTGCACGGAAACAAGCGGCAACTGCGGCCGCGGTAACGGGTTGTGTACCAGGCCCACGCCCGACATAAAGAGGCTGGCTGCAGCCTCGCTCGCTTCCTTCTGGTACTCTGCCCACTTACCCTGAAACCGCGTGTTGAGCTGCACGTTGTAAGCTTCCGCAAAGAATCTTGTCAACGCCTCGAAGCAGATCCAGCTGTGCAAAGTGGGAGTGACTACAACTGTGGACAGACCCAGATGTCTACGTGTCAGCCACTGAGGATCCGATGCGCGGACCGAGTAGAGCCACATCAAGAGCTTATTGCCAATGTTTGAGAGTGAAAGGCCGATTTTCGTATCGACGTTTATGCCGTGTGAGGCTGCAACTTGAGCCAGTGAAGCCTCAAAGGGCAAAAGGTCATCCAGCGTGACGACAGCGTCATCAGTGAACAGAGCCATTGGAGAGCCTACTTGCCGCTTCCGGACGGACTTGAATTCTTGCGGTCCTTGATGTGGGCTAGCGCTGACTGGTCGACGATGGCGACCTGGACCCTTCTCGCAAGATCCGCAGCCTCAAACGCCTCTTTGGATGCTATCTGGCGGGCGCGGAAGTCAGCCGCTTCTGCTTCGGTGGCAAGGACTGCGCGCCCTTCGACGATCAGCTTTGCCGCATTCGAGCGGCCGACCTCCGAAGCAACTCCGGCTTTTCCGCCGTCGGCGGTTTCCAGGCTGATCACGACGGGGAAGTCCTGGAGTAACGCTGCTTCCGCTTCCCGGAGCTTTCGAAAATATTGTCTTATGTCCACTGACTTTCCTCCAACGAAAAAGGGGAGCCACTTCGAAAGCAGCTCCCCGGCAGACGAATCAGTTTTGCCGTCTAGCTATTTACTTGAACGGCGAAGTTATTGCGAAGGACACCACAGCCGTACAGCACGTCAACCGTGAACTGCTGGGAGAGCGTATTCGGCTGATAGCTCATCACGACTCGGATTCCGAAGTTGCCCATCTCGGCGTACTCGGCGACGGCGCCGGTGCCGGGCAGGGGTTGCGGCAGGCGACGAACAACCAATCCGAGCGCATTCTTGGTGAAAGCCAGGTTATGGGTGTTCGGAGTGGCCACGCCGGTGGTTGGGACGTACTGCGAACGGAAGATAAAGAAGTCTTTCATCTTGCCGATATTGCCTTCCACCAGAGCTTTCAGGCCTGCTTCTCCAGCGCTGTAGTATTCGCTGAAGCGAGGGATTTGGCGGATCTGCGAGTAAGTATTGGAATCCACTATCAGATACTTCGGTGCCGAGGGTGGAACTTTCGCCGCGAAGAGAGCACTTTCCGCGCTATCGATCGTTGCCTCAGTAACCGGTGTACCGGCCGTTCCGACCGGAGTGATAGCGGTGAACTGACCATAGAGGCCGAGAAGGTCGCGTTCTACTCGTTCGGCGATTGCGATGACGGCCGGCTGCATGTATGTCTTAAGCAGTTCTGGAAACGCCAGAGCTTTTGTGACATCCGGAATCTGAAAGGTCGCCTCCGCATGCGTGTTGAGCACGATCTGGGCGTTACCCAGACTCGGATTCTGCGGTGTTACGGTTCCACCCTCAGCGATGTTGTTCGCCACCAGCACTGGAGGAATCGGAATGTTTACCGTGTCTCCAGCATTTGCCAGGACTGGCTCATAGTCTCGATTGACGAGATTGCCCATCACGAAGTTGCCCATCAGAGCAGGAAGAGCATCTGCTGCCACGAGCTTGACGATTGCGCTCGCTAAATTGGCGGAAGTAATTGTTGCCATAGTTCTCCTAAAAAGAAATGCGCTCCAGGAGTTCAGTCTCCGGAGCGCTTGGTGTGGGAATTACCGAATTCCCGCGCGGATCGCACTGTGTCTCAGTTCTATGCGCCGCGTAGTGCCTGGGTCGCCAGTTTAGAAATCTCGTTGCGTACCCTGTCTAGATCTTCTTTGCTCATTCCCGGCGTTATAGTGTCAATGTCTATACCAGAGATTTGAGCCGGGGTTCTCGATGCCGCCTGCGCCCCGCTGCCGCCCGCGATTCGTGCCGGCAGCAGTTCGGGATTTTCCTGCACGAAGCCGGTCAGGTAATCTCCCAATGACTTTCCTTCCGCGCCCCGCGCCTGCAGGCGCCCATCTTCCGATCGAACGATCTCGTCGCGAACCGCTTTGAACGCCAGGTCGACTTTGGCTACGCCGAGGCGCTGAAGCTCGGTTCGAATCTGTGAGTTCTTGTCCGCTTCTTCGGCCGCGGCGCGAGCTTTCCGATTCTCTTCCACGAGCTGGTTGACTCGGGCCTCCAATCCTTCCCGACGCTTTCGTTCGTCCTGCAGTTCGGCTTTGTACGCAGGCTCGGCTTTCTGATGCTGCGCCTGCACGAACTCCTCAATCGCGGCGCGAACGAGGGTTCGAACATCCATAGACGAGGATGTATCTTCTGGTGTTTGGTTCGACATCAGCTTGTCTCCTTTCCTAACTCAATTGCGCGGAAACCTCACGTGCAATTTGATCCTTTACTTCCTGGCGGGCGTCACTCAGGTATTTGAAGGCCAGCCTTTCGAAGATTTGTCGCTTCAAAGTGGGAGAATCGATGCCGAGGCTCAAGAGCTTTGAAGCGGCGTCAAGTTCGGTTCCAAAGTCCGTGATGTCCACCTCGTCCAGACCCGACACGCTCACCGCGACGCCATCCTGTCGGGCTTCGCTCACCCAAGTGAATACCTTGCGGATACAGTCTTTCACTGTGCCGGCGTACGCCCGGAGGACCTCTTCCGTGATTTTGAAGTCCAACTGCTTGCTTATGGCGGACTGTGCATGGCCGCCGGAACTCTCGCCCGAGGCTTGAGACAAATAGCAGACGCGATAAATCTCGTCTTTGAGAGTTTCCAGGTTGCTCGCCGCGATGGTGTAAACCTTGCCGTCTGGCTCGGCCCACCCGAACTTGTCCTGCGGACCGAGCTGAACGTAGTAACTTTCTCCAACGATCTGATTCCACTCACGATCAGAATAGATGACCGGCATCGCGAACAGGCCCATTGTAATTGCCCATCCAAGAGCATTCGACTTATTGAAGTGTTCCAACTGCAAATGAGCTGCTTTGTTCAGCAACCAGAGCCCGTCAGCGACGCGCAGGGTGATCAGGGGCACGCGATGCTGATGTGCCATCCCGTGAGGTCCGCGAGAGATCATCTGGATCGGTCCGGGTTTCCCGTCGATGTCAGTTCGCCGGTAAGTCCGGTATTCGCGGCGGTCGTAGTAGAACCAGTAAGTCTCGTCGGCAACTTCAGCTGAGTCGATGGTCGGTTGGCGACGGATCGCCTGCCTGAGCACGACCCATTCGTAGTCTCCGCGTTCGTCAATGCTCCAGTTCACCAGATCCTCGGCTTGATACCGGACGACGTAAGCTCGCGAAATGCCAGTAGCATCTTCTTCGGCCCGCGTGGCGGGAATGGCGGAGCTCTTTGGAAAGTCGATCAGAATATGACTAGCACCGGTCACCAGAGAGTCGGCGAAGCAGCTTTGGAAGAAACTGGCGGTGTTGGCACCGCGGCGGTCGCAGTCGTCCGCGAACTCGGCCAGGAAGCGCCGGCCCGACTCGATTCCACCGGTTAACTGCAAGCTTGGCGCCCGGCGGAACAGCGTGGCAGCGTACCACTCCACACTGGATCCCACGTAGTTTTGGTAGAAGGTCCGCTGCAGCCGTTCGCTGTAAACATCGAGCGGCTCTTTCTGGCGGCGAAGAAGATAGTGCGCTGCCTTATGTGTAAATTGCTGTCCCCCGGTGTAAAGGTCACGATACATCTGCAGTGTCCGCTTGTTCCGGCTGTATTCGGGATGTTCTCGATCGATTTCTGTCATTTCGTTTCCTTCGGTCAGCAGTTGCATCCTCACGCGCTGCTTCAGAACAGGCGCTTGTTTATTTCCCCGAATGCCGGCTTTTCGCCGTGCAACTCCCAGACGAGGTAGCCGAGCGCATCAGAGGCATGCGTCCTTTTCAGATCACGCGTTTTGTCGATCACGCCGGATTCGGGCTTGAACAGAACTTCCTCCAGATCTTTGATTAGTTCTTTGCATCTCGGATCGATCTGCAAGCGGACTTCGCCGAGCGCATTCGTGAGGCAGCTGTTCACGCAGCGAACGCGGCTTAGCACCGCAGGGTTCCTAGTGGGGACTCTCATTTT
>JAOAPP010000558.1 GCA_025462985.1 Bryobacterales bacterium
GACGGACGCTGTTGCGCGCCACGATCATAAGGCCTACCAGGAAGCTAAGCAGCAACAGTTCAAAGTCCGCGTCGGTCAGCAAAAGCAGAAGAAAGCAAAGTAACACCTTCCGCACGAGTTTTTGCAACCCAAGCCCGCCGGCTCCTTTCAGAGCTTGCGGGCTTGAACCATTCTAAGGCTGCGTGAGGCGGCCAGCGACACATCCGGGTTTATGTCTCTCGCCAATCCATTTAGGACCGGGACTACATCATCGCTCCGGCTCTCCGAGAGAATATTGCAAAACGCAATCTTCTGCTGCGAACTGGAACCTGCTACCAGCGGCATGACGGCCTGCCTGACGTCGCCGCGGCGGCAAAGCTCTACCAGATAGGCTTGCGCCGTATCCTGACGCGCTTTCATGTTGAGGTTCTCTACCAGGAATGCCAAAGGGCTGAATTCTCCGGCATCCACTTTCCCTTCATTCACCAGGCCGAATGCGGCGGCGGCATGTATCCGCCAATCGATTTCGGGCTCGTTGAAGGCCGCCTCCAGGATCGGGGTATCTTCCGGCTCGCGAATACGTCCGAGGCCTTCCACGGCCGCGGCACGCACCAGGACGTCTTTATCCTCGACATATTGCTTAAACACCGAGCGGTCTCCGGGAATTCCGAGCATCGCCAATGCCTGAATCGCGGCGCGCCGTATTTTGTTGTTGCGGGCGCTTCGGAGCGCATACCTGACATCCGGAGCGGACTGCAGACTACGCAGCATGCCGATCGTCTCGAGGGCGGTCGCCTGAATCCGATCATCGAGATCTCTCGCCAGGAACGACACGCCCGGTCCGGTTGCCGGATCTTTGATCTTCTGAAGAGCTACCAGACACTCAAAGATCAGCTCAGAATCCCTGGACCGCAGGCCCTCCAGCAGTGATGAGGTAGTCGGACCGGCATGCAGAATGCCGGCGGCTCGTGCCGCATTCGATCGCGAATCGATGCTCGAGCCATGCACAACCGCCCCGGCAATTGCGCCGGCCACATCGCGGCGGACCGTGAGGTCCGGCGAGATGACCTGATCGTTTCTGACGGAAAGAAGCGACTTCATCTGCTTCAGCCCGCGGGCAAAAGGACCCGAAATCGCTCCCCTGGCCACGTAACCCGGGAGATAGAAGTTCACCAGACCGTCGACCGAGCGGATCTGCACTTCGCTGTCATTGTCCTTCGTGCCCTGGATGAGCGGATCGAGGCTCGCTTCGGAGCCCAGTTTGGTGATCGCTTTCACCGCGTCGATGCGGATATCCGTATTCTTGTCTTTCAGGTACTCAGCGAGCGTGGGAATTGCTTGCGGAGTGGTCTTTGCCAGTTGGCGTATTCGCTGAATCCGCTGGTTGCTGCTATACCGTTCCTCGCTTTGACCCAACACAAGTGCCGGGAGCACCACGAGCGCACACGCTGCCAGATGCAGCAGTCTAGAAACCATACTGTGAAGTTAACTTGTCCTAGCGAATAACTTCAACATCAATTTTGTGCGGTATCAGGCCGGCTTCGTAGCCGAGATCCAGCAACTTCTGCGCGGCGCGGGGGATGATGTCTCCCCCATCGACTGTATGGTGATTGACGTACATTCCCACGAACTGCTCGGCTAGCGCAGGGTCCAGGTCGCGCGCGAACTGCATAGCGTAGTTCAGCGCTTCCTCATGATGATCCAGCGAGTACTGGATGCTTTCTTTCATGAGACGCAGACACTCGGACTGCACGTTGTCGGGCAGATTCCGACGGAGAGCATTGGCGCCCAGCGGCAGAGGCAGATTGTACTTAGATTTGAACCACTTTCCGAGATCCACGACGCTGTGGAGGCCGCCATGTCCATACGTCAACTGTCCTTCATGAATCACCAGGCCGGCGTCGACTTCATGGTCCTTCACCGCGTCCAGGATCTTATCGAAAGGAACTACCACATGCTCGAAGTCGGGTTGAAACAGCTTCAAGGTCAAGAACGCCGTGGTCATCGTGCCCGGGATCGCGATTTTCTTCCCTTTTAGATCCTCCGGGGCCATATGTCGCGTGCTGACCACAACGGGACCATATCCGTCGCCAACGCTCGACCCGCTTGCCATCAGCAGATATTTATCCGCTACATAGGGATAGGCATGGTACGAGATAGCGGTGAGTTCATAAACGCCCTCCGTTGCCTTTCGATTCAAAGACTCGATGTCTTCGAGAACGTGGCGGAACGTCACCACACGGGAGCGCACTTTTTTGGTAGCGAGCCCGTAAAACATAAAGGCGTCGTCCGAGTCAGGGCTGTGGGCACAGACGATTTCTGCGTTGTTTGTAGAACTCATAGCTGAAGACTCAGGGAACAAACCCAGTGTAACAAGAGGATCCAGGATCTAGCGGCTCTTGACGAGGGACTCTTTGAGCGTTTCCAGCTCGGTCTCGAGCAGATCCAACTTGTGCTCGAAACCTGGGAGCAGTTGCTCGCACACTGCGCGATTCCCGTCGAGGGCGGCCAGTTCCAGCAGTTGCGCCTCGGCTCGTGCCGATGGCGCGTGGAGGTTGCCCAGCGAACCTTTGATCGTATGTGCGAGGCGAGACAGGATTACGAGATCGCCGGAGGCCAATGCTTGCCGCATTTCCGAACTCTGACGCATTCGCTCCTCACAATATAAGTCGATCAGCTCGACCAGCAGATCATCGTCGAAAGCTACCTGTTCCATCAGTCCATAAGTGTCCAGCACAGAAAGCTTCGGGCAACCGCTGTCGGAGAAGTCCGCCGCACGGGAGTGAACCGACAGGTTGACCAGTGCCGCACTGAGAGCTTCAGGCGTGGCCTGATCGGGCAGATAACCATCTAATCCGGTCGGCGTTTGGTGTGGCAGCCCTTCCCCCGTTACTCCGAGCATCGCGGTACGAACAGACGATCGGCCGTTCAGCTCCTGAACCTTCTGCGCTAATGCGGACAATGCCTGCGGCTCGATATCCGGACCGAGGACAACAGCGTCAAAGTTCTGGAGCTGCAAGGCGTCAACAGCTCCCCCGCACTCGTCTACCGGCGTGACGCTATGGCCCCCATCCTGCAGGC
>JAOAPP010000577.1 GCA_025462985.1 Bryobacterales bacterium
GTAAGTGAGCGAGACGTCACACTTGATGAGCGACTCTAGGCGCAGGAAATCAAGCTGGTCACACTGCAGTTCCATCAACAGTTTTATGGCGCTCCCTTTCATCGCTGGAACCTGGTGTCCCTGAAGGACAACCGGCCTTGAGAAAAAGAACCCCTGAAAGTAGTCGAAGCCCAAGCTTCTGGCGCGTTCGAACTCTTCCAGAGTTTCCACCTTTTCGGCTAGAATTCGCCTGGCTGCCCGGCGGTGCGTGTGTGCGAGTCTCGCCTGGCTCTCCGGCGACGTCGAGCGGAAATCGACTTTGATGATGTCTGCCAGTTTGAGGAACTCCGGATCGGCTTCCTCGGTCACATCGTCCAGTGCGAGAGTGTAGCCCTGCCTCTTCAGTGCCGCGCAGGCGGCAATCACATCCGGGTCGGCCTGCACCGACTCCAAAATTTCGATCACGACGGACGAAGACGGGAATAAAGAGGGCCAGTGCGTCTTCAACATTTCGCGTCCGAAGTTGATGAACACCGGCGTGTTGCCGCAAAGTACGGGAAAGCCGGAGGACAGCAAGGTTGTCGACAGCACCTGCAGGGTCGACGCGCTCTCGTCCGTCACATCGGCGTAGTTTTGGCGACAGGCTCGATAGAGAAGCTCATAAGCGAAGAGCCGCTCGTTCCTATCCAGTATCGCCTGACGTGCGATGAACACATCCATATTAGCCTCATCGAACACGGCGCGGTTAGTTTCGGTGTATCTAAGGAAGAATTCGAACCTTTATCCAGGGAGCGTGTTTCACTCGGGAGTCTTGGCGCGCTCCGTCTCCGGGCTTGAAGCTCTGTCGGTGGAAGTAGGAGTCGCCGAAGGGCTGCCGGCCTTCTTCGCTGCCCAGTCCTCTTCGGTAGCCGCGCCGCCCACCGCCTTCTTCTTCAGCTCGTTCTGGACGTCTTTCTTGATCTCATTGTCGGCCGTCTGCGTCCCTTGCTTGGTTCCATCTCCAAGCTGAATCACCCGCACCATGACCCGTTTACGCCCGAAGCGGGTGCAGGAACGTTCGCTAGGCATATAGATGTCGAGTCGCCGCCCCTGTATCTTGCGGCCGGTATCGGCCACCACGTATTCGCCCGAGTACCGGCCGGCTTTTTTGATCTTAATCCGGCTTCCTATAGGCAGCACGTCAGGGTCGGCTGCAACCACATGCCGCTGGGTGGGAATACCCGACGCGGTGAGGCCGGATTGGGAGTAGGCGGTCGCCACATAGCTGCCATTGGCTGGAGACTCGGCTAGACCCGCATTGGCCCGGAGCAAAACGACAAGAAGCAACCCTATCCACGTCGCGTGTTTCACGCCATATAGATCCAGAACTATACGAGCACGAAACACCTTAAATTGCGCAAATCGATACGATTTGCCCGAAGAAAGCCCTATCCGTAGATTTCCGCTGCAATCCAGCGGCGCATAGTGGACTCGAGCTGCTCTTTCGAAATGGGTTTTGATATATGGTCGTTCATGCCGGCCGCGAGGCATTCCGCGCGGGTTTCGGCGAAGGCGTTTGCAGTAACCGCAATGATCGGGGTATGTCGGTTCAGTTCGCCGGATCGAATGTAGCGCGCCGCCGAGAATCCGTCTAGCCCTGGCATCTGGCAGTCCATCAGGATCAGGTCGAAAACCGTCGCTGAAGCCATTTGCACAGCTTCCAACCCGTCCGACGCAATTTGCACCTCGTGCTTCCGCCGTTTCAGCATGTGCGTGAGGACCTTTTTGTTGACTTCGTTGTCTTCCGCAACAAGGATCTTCAGAGCCCGGGTTTCACGTCTTTTTTCTTCCAATTGCAGCGTGGGCCGCGTGATCGCGCCACTTTCGGAGCCGTCAACCGTGGGAGAGCCGATCGGAAGCGTCACCGTGAAGCTGAAGCAGCTCCCTTTCCCAAGCTCGCTCTTCAGTCCGATCTGTCCGCCCATCATGTTCACCAGCCGCTTCGAGATGGCGAGGCCCAGCCCTGTTCCGCCATACCGCCGGGTTGTAGACCGATCCGCCTGAGTGAAGCTGTCGAACAGCTTCCTCTGCGCCTCCGCTGAAATGCCGATGCCCGTGTCTTCTATCTCGAAGCGAACGCACGCGCTAGCGGCATCCGACCCCTCGGTGATGGCCCGCAGAGATATGCTTCCTTGCTCCGTGAACTTGACCGCATTGAACCCGAGGTTCAGCAGCACCTGCCTCAGCCTCACCGCGTCCCCGACAACGAATTCGGGTATCTTCTCGTCCCACGAAAAACTAAGCTC
The DNA here is from genome assembly GCA_025462985.1 of Bryobacterales bacterium. Taxonomy (GTDB): domain Bacteria; phylum Acidobacteriota; class Terriglobia; order Bryobacterales; family Bryobacteraceae; genus Bog-105. The sequence continues at coordinate 2,265 of JAOAPP010000577.1, forward strand.
CAGGCCCTTCTGTCGGGATATCCCGCCGACCATTCGCACCACTTCAGCCACTTTATCCTTCAGTCGGAAGGTCGCCGCTTCTAGTTCGAGCTTCCCGGCCTCTATCTTGGAGAAATCAAGAACATCCGCAATCACGGCCAGCAGGATTTCTCCCGACTGCTGGATGGTCGCCACCAGATCCCGTTGATGATCAGTTAGCGGTGTGTCGAGCAGCAGGCTGGTCATGCCGATGACACCGTTCATCGGCGTGCGGATCTCATGGCTCATCATCGCCAGAAATTCGCTTTTGGCCTTGCTCCCGGCTTCGGCCGCATTCTTCGCCGCTTCCAGCTCTTCATCGATCCGCTTTCGCGCCAGGGCCGAAGCGAGAACCGTGCCAACGGAGCGCACATAAAGCAGCTCTTCCTGCGTGAACGTGTGTTCGCCGCCAGCCAGAACGCTCAAAGAATCCCAGAATTCGTTCGACTCTCCCGAGGCGAGCGCCAGCACCGGCACTGGATCCACACACCCCAGCAGCGTCTGGATCATCCGGCCCCCCCGGTCCAAGACTGCTTCCAGATTTGTTTCACCCAGTGCGAATTGGCTCAGCTCAGAAACTGAGACCTGCTGCTCCGTTCGAAGCCGGAGTGCCGCTTCCGCCTGAATTCGGTCCGTGACGTCGCGGAAGCCCCAGACTCTGCCTACCCGCCGTCCCTTTACAACCTGCAGTTCAGAATGGCATTCGAAGACTCTGCCGTCCTTCAATTTAAATTGGTAGTCGCTTTGAGTGGCGTAATCGCCGGCAGCTTTGCGCACGTGTCCTAAGAAAGCATCCGGATCTCCGGTCTCCAGAAGGAGCTCTCGAATGGCGGTAAATTCTTGTGCTCGGCTTAACAGCTCGTCAGATACTCTCCACATCTCTTTGAATTTCTGATTCCAGAGAAAGGGCTTCCCGCGGTCGTCCACAGCAATGATTCCGTCTGCAGTGGACTCAATGGCGGCGCGAATCATCCCGGTCTGGCTCGCAACCCGCCGCCTTAGAAAAAAGACCCAAAGCAGGGTGAGCGCGACGCCCAGACCGAGAAGGACGGCCAGCGTTAGAAAGCGCGTAGCGGTCCACCATGGAGCAGGTCGCAGCACCTCGATATCACTCGGAGAGCGTACGATCAACCTAAAGCCAAGTGGCCGCGCAGTAGCCTCGTCGAAATCGGTGATACAAATCCCTGTAATACGCACCATGCTTCCCCGGGCTGGCAGCGTAGCCAGATCAGAAGCAGCATTGGAAAGCACAGAGAAAACCGTGTGATCCCGGCGCACCATGAAGGCCGGCAGATGACGGTACAACAGGAAGTCAACGACTGAACCATCGAGTTGAACCAGTCGCGAATCGTACTCACCCGCGAGGATTTTGTCCATCCCGGCCCGCACTGGTACTGGCGGCACGCCCGCGCCTACCCGGTTCAGGATTGCGTCTTCAATTTTGATGTGACCCTGCGAAAAGGTTGGGAAACCTCGGATCTGAATGTGATCTCCGGGATTCAGCACATCGTCCTGCCGGCTTTCCACCACCACGGAACCGGTCTCGTCGCTCACATAGATGCCGCGTCTGCCGAAAGATGCTGTGACCACCCCTGAAAAGAGTTGCCGTTCGCCGAAAGAACGGCTCGCGCCAAAGCGCGATAGGCTCCCAATCGATAGCGGATGCCGCAGGACGCCGCTGTCCTTGGTACCCTCCAGAATTTTGATGTCCGCCAGCGTAGGAACATGAATTCCCACGCCGATCAGCTGATTCAAACCATTGAAATCAGAGCCAGACACCCCCACCACCCTGATCCGGGCGTCTACCAGATCGGCGGGAACCGGTGACTCATTCCAAGGCAGATCCACATGGATTCGACCTCCGGCTACCGCGACCTCCAACCAGAGCAGAGGTGAATTCTTCGGCCGGTGCAGTATGGACGCCTGCCGGACGTGCCCATCGATTTGCACCCGCTGACTGTCGGTCACCGTGCTTGCCATCTCCTCGAAGGTCACCTTCCGGGGCGCCGGCAGCGCCGAATGCCCGACCACAGTCCATCGCGGGAATCCGACCTGAGGTGCGAAATCCGGTTGCTCCGTTTTCCCGTATAGATCCAGAACTTGACCCGGCTCAGCTACTTTAAAGCCCTCAGCCAGATTGACCCAGATCCCGCCGGAGTCGTCCTGTAAAAACAGATCGTTCCCGCCCGGCTCGAAGTAGGTCACCACCGCGCGGAGGTGCAGCGGATATCCGCGCTGCGCCTGCGCCAGACTGAGGGCGTGAATTTGGCTGACTTTCGTGAGAACCGGTAAGGGCGTCGTCTGCCCCTCAACCGGAGCAGGCACCGCAAACACGGCGATCGGCCATGCCAGCAACGCACAACGCGCCAAAACAAGAGTGAGCTTAATAACGTCCCTTCGCAGCCAGGAGCGAACACATTCGGTTTCTTTTTGCTCCCGACGCGAACCTGTTGCGTGCTCCACTACCGCTACTCATCGGCCACAATTCAGCCCTTATTGACCCTACGCGCATAATTCACGCAGCGTTTCAAGGAGAAATGATTATAAAACGTCAATTCGATTCCCGCAAATGCGTGGGCTCTAACGGCATCCCCTCATAATGGGAGTCTCATGCTGAGACGCAACTTCCTCGCCGCCTCGCTGCTTGCAGGCGCTTACCCAGTTTTGCGTGCCGCTGACCACCCCACTGTGGCCTTCCCTTCCGATCCGCGAGAGCGGCTGGCCGTTTCAACCTACCCATTCCGCTCCCTCATCAAGGGCGTTGCCAGGGATGCCGACGGAATGAATAAATCGGGCATTACTCTGGAGCAGTTTGCGCAGACAGTCCCCGATCGCCTGAAAGTTCACGGGCTCGAGCCATGGAGCAACCATTTCGAGTCAACGGAAACGTCTTACGTGCAGGGCTTGGCGGCCGCGTTTTCTCGCGCTGGCCTTCGCGTCGTAAATATCGCTGTGGACATCCCCGTCCATCTTTGCGACAACGATCCGCAGCAGCTTACAACCGGCTTAGACCAGTACCGAAAATGGGTAGACACGGCCGTCATCCTCAAGTCGCCTGGCATCAGAGTTCACGTGCCAACCGGACCAGAGCGGAGAAGCGATCTGCAATGTGCCCTGCAAACTCTCGGACAGCTCGCCAAGTACGGCGCCGAGAAAAAGGTTGTCATTAATCTGGAAAACGATGACCCCAAGGCCGAGGATCCCTTCAGCATCGTCGAGATCCTTAAGTCCGTAAACAGCCCCTACCTGCGTGCTCTGCCGGACTTCTGCAATTCCATGCTGATCGCGGACGACACCGACTATAATGATCGCGGTCTCGCTGCCCTGTTCAAATACGCGTACAGCATCAGTCACGTCAAGGATTCCGAAAGCGATCGCGGCAAGTTGTACACCGTCGACATGCGCGACATCTTCGAAATCGCAAAGCGCGCTCACTACAAAGGCTACTTCTCGATGGAGTGGGAAGGAACGGGCGACCCGTACCAGGGCACGGCAGCGTTGATTCGCAAAAGCCTGGAATCGCTTAGCTGACGCGCCCTGGAGAAAGCCTGCCGTCCGCTAGGGGATAACTAGTTCCTGGCCTACTTGAACTTTATTCGGATCGGAAAGCTTGTCCCGGTTTGCCTCGAATATCTTTTGATACTCATTGGCGTTCCCATAGAACTCCTTGGCAATCTTGGAGAGCGAATCGCCGGGCTTCACTTGATAGGTGCGGCCTGAAGATGTTGCTGCACCAGCGGCTGCGGCCTGTGCTTTAGCTGGTTGTGGAAGACTGGTGTCCACCGACAGGTCAGCCGTGAGATCCGAATAGGAAGCATCCGCGGCCTTGATTTGATTCCAAACGTCGTTCTTGATCTCCTGCGAAGGCGCGGCGCCCTGGATGAAAAGTTTGTTGTCCTGCACATGCAGATGTGTAAGACGAACGCCTTCCCGGCTGATGGTATCTAATGCTTGACGATATTTCTGTTTCAGTTCTTCGAGTCGATCCATGAGGACCTCCTCCTTGTGGACACGCGAGAACTGGAATTGTTCCGGGCAAACTGCTGGCGATTCTGCCCGAAGGCTCGCTTTTATAATCAATGTAGATGTCCTTCAGCGACGGTGAGCCGCCGGAATCAACTGAATCAGCCGAGCCCCAGGACCGCTTCGTCTCGCCCCCGGAACAAGCCATGTGCTACTGTCCCGTCTGCAGCCAGCGTCTGCTCTCCCAGCGCTGCAAATTGGTCTGCGAACAATGCGGGTACTTCATGAGCTGCGCTGATTACTATTGAGTTCTTCCACCAAATCCGCCGCGCACACGGAAGCATCAGCCTACCTGGCGCTGGCCTCCGTTTGCATTCTGTGGGGAACCACCTACCTGGGCATTCGGATCTCTCTGGAAACAATTCCGCCGCTCTATCTAATTGCCGCTCGCTATACCATCTCCGGAGCCGTCATGTTGCTGGGAGCCTTCATCCGCGGCATGTACATCCCGAAGGGCCGCGAGCTTCTGCAAACTGCAGTCTGCGGAATCATTTGTATTGGCATCGGAAACGGATGCCTGGCCCAGGCCGAAACCTGGGTTCCCAGCGGACTCGCCGCACTGTTTTACACCACGTGCCCGTTTTGGATGGTTGGACTCGATGCATTCCTGCCGGGAGGACATCGGCCGCTGGGATCCACCATCCGAGGCCTGCTTCTCGGCCTGGCTGGCGTTGTTTTTCTGGTGCTGCCGGCCGCGCTGAAAGAGGGTTTCCGCGGCGGAACCTTCACGGGCTTCCTGGTTCTGCAGTTGAGCGCCGCTGGATGGGTAATAGGCGCCTTGCTCCAGAAACGCGTTCGAGTTCGCGCCGAGCCGGCCATCAGCGGCGCCGTCCAGCAACTGGCAGCTGGCCTGGCCACGTTCGTTCCGGCGGCCCTTTTCGAACACTCCCCGCACCACGTCTCCACGCGTTCGGCACTGGCCGTGGCTTATCTCATCATCTTCGGATCTCTCATCGGATTCACATCGTTCATCTACGCCATGTCGCGCCTTCCGGTCGCCATCGTTTCGGTCTACACATTTGTGAACCCGGTTGTCGCTGTCTTCCTGGGGTGGCTGTTCTTCCGTGAACCGTTTGGCGTCCGTGAACTCATTGCCATGATCGTCATCTTCTCCGGGATCGCGCTGGTGAGATGGAGCGAAGCCAAGGGCATACGAACAGCGCCAGTCAGACCGACGGCCGGCGATCTCGAGACAGTGGGACCGGAACCCTAGTCCGTCTCCGAGCCCGTCCCGAAAGGTGACAATAAGTAAATGCCGAATCCTCCCGGACCAAGGCAGCACGAGTTCGTCTGGGATTCCGGAGCAACGCTGCTCCGCGAACTGGTGGGCGACGGTCTTCTCACCCGCGAAGAGCCGGTCCACCGCGAACGTCGGCGCGTCCTGCAGTCGGCATTTCACGAGGACCAAATCGCCGCTTATGCCTCCATCATGGCCGCTGAAGCGGAAAGGATGGCGTCTGAATGGACCGACGAAAAGCCGCTCGACATTCGGCAGGAGATGCGGCGTCTGACGCTCTCCATCGTCGGATCCACACTCTTCGGCACTGAGTTTCGAAACGAAGTGGGAGACCGTACGCCAGCTCTGGCTGATGTCCCCGCCCTCGATTACACCGCAAAGGTTTTCAAAGAAGCGACGCGGCTCTATCCGCCTGCCATTCTCTTCGCACGCCGCCCAAAGAGCCGCCTGACGCTCGGTGGTTACGCTATCGCGCGAGGACAAAGCATTATTCTCAGTCCCTTCATCACGCAACGAAATCTCAAATATTTCGCTGAACCCGACAACTTTCAGCCTCAACGTTGGTCCGCCGCCGAGCCGAAGCGCTTTGCGTACTTTCCATTTGGGGCCGGAGCAAAGATGTGCATCGGCGAGCCGTTTGCGCGTCTCGAGGGCATCCTTGCCCTGGCGACCCTTGCGCGAAGATGGCATCTGCACCGCGACGGCTACCCGAAACTGGACGTCCGCGGAGGAACACTCCCCGGACCCCAGAGACCCGTACTCATGCAGCCTGTAGCTCGAACGGCGGCACAAGAGTCTCTCAAGCTGAAGGCAGTTTGAGAAAGGAATCAGTGGCATGGCGAAAAACAGCGAAAGAACGATCCTGGTTACCGGTGCAACCGGTCAGCAGGGTGCCGCAGTGTACCGGCATCTCCAGAAGAGAGGGTTCAAGTTAAGGGCACTCGTTCGCGATCCCGGTAGCGAGAAGGCGCGCCAGCTCGTCGGACATGGGGAAGAGGTCATCCACGGCGACCTGAACAATCAGGACAGCCTCTCCCGAGCCATGGACGGCGTGTACGGGGTCTTTTCCGTACAGCCTTACACAGACGACGTAGCGACAGAGGTCAAGCAGGGGAAAGCCTTAATAGAAGCAGCCCTCCGGCAGGAGATCAGCCATTTCGTCTACAGCTCTGTGGTCGCCGCAGACGAGCAAACCGGAATCGCACACTTCGAAAGCAAGGGCCAAGTGGAAGATCATCTTCGAAGCAGCGGCTTACGCTACACCATCTTCCAGCCCGTCTTCTTTATGGAGAACTGGCAGACCATGATGGCCGAACCCATCCGCAACGGCCAAATTCCTCTGCCATTGAGCCCCACGACGAAGCTTCAGATGATCGCGGTAGACGATATCGGCGCATTCACGGCTCTCGCCTTTGAGCATCCGGACAAA
>JAOAPP010000792.1 GCA_025462985.1 Bryobacterales bacterium
TGGAGGCCCGGTTGATTGCCGCAGATCCGAACAAGGCGGACGACCAATTCGAGCTCTAATCCCGGCATAGCCCTTGGGAAGATGAGATACGTACAGACTGAATGGCGTTCTTTTGCTATGACGACCATGACCCAGACTCAGCTGGAGGGTAACCCGCCCCCCAGTTGGGGTCCAGCCGTAATCGCAAATGAATACCTAAACGACAAAACCGTGCCGAGCACTCGGCTCAGTACGGTTTATTTCCATTGCCTCGATTTGAGAATTGGCTCCCCGACATGGATTCGAACCACGATTAACGGCTCCAAAGGCCGCTGTCCTACCGTTAGAAGATCGGGGAATGAGGCGAGAAATTTACCGCTTTTCAGTGTAACAAGCTGGTTTCACCACTCCGAATAGGGTGTGCCTTCCAGAGATGACTTGTCTGAGCCGCTATGGACATCGAAGATACCCGGAGGCGCGGTACTCCCTCCAATCGGCGAATCTTCCATGGTCAGTTTCCACGTCTGGTCGGTTCCGGTCATCGGATCCTGTGGAATCTGCCTCAGATAGCCATCCGTCACGAGATCCTGCAGGCTTTGCGGAGCCTGCTGCTTGTCCACCGAATATTCGTCAATCATGGTACGCAGCGTGAACAGATTGTTCCGCAGCACGCTTTCCTTGGCGCGAATGACCGACTTCTGGTAGATCGGCAGCGCGATGGCCAGCAGCACCGAAATGATAGCCATCACGACCATCAATTCGATCAGCGTGAAGCCGCGCTGCAGCCGTTTCCGGATTTCCCGAGTTCCGCTCATTGCGCTTACCATTCCGAATACGGCGTTCCGTCGGCCGCTTTGTCCATCGATTTCGTGTACACATCAAAGACGTTCTGCCCCCCCCAGGACGTGGACGTTGGTTCGTCCTGCATGGCGCGCTTGCCCCACTCTTTGTCACGGGTGAAGGGGTCGGTCGGGATGTGGCGCAACAATCGCATCTTGGAAGTCTGCCCATTTCCAGCGATTGTATTCGAAAGTTTCACGCCGTCCACCAGGACTTCCAGCGTCGGAGGATAGCAGTACGAATCCATATTGGCGGCCTGGATCTTGCCGGCGTCGCACAGGTCTTTGTATTTGTCGATCGCCTTTCGCATTTCTGCCAGATCCTCGCGCAGATCCTTTTCCCGCTGCCGGCGCACCTGGTAGCGCGCCAACGGAACAGCCATGGTGGAAAGAACAAGCAGGATGCTGAAAGCGACGATCAGCTCAATCAGCGAAAAACCGGACTGTTTTCTGCGGCGGCGCTCTCCACCGCGGCCTTCCTCAGAGCGCAACATTAACGAAACTCCATCTTACTGAGGCGAATTCTGCGGCTGTTCAATTTCCGGCTGCTGCTGCGGCACGTCAGCCGGCTCAGGCTGCTGCCCGAACTGCTGATCGCTTCCGTCGCCCGGCACGGGTTGCGGCTGCTGCCGGTTTTGTGGAACCCCCGCAGGCCCTCCCCCCGGAGTGACTGACCCGGATGGGCCTCTGGAGCCAACAGGCGGAACAGGGGACGTAGATGCAGGGGCTGGCTTCCGTACTACCCGGATATTGCGCTCTGTGCCGGCCAGCACGCCTGGATCTCCGGTGGCGCTCAGGTCAGGCGCGCGCACGATATGCGGAATGAGCGCAACCAGTATCTGGTCATCGACGCGCGTTCGTGTCTTGCTCCCGAACAAGTAGCCCAGCACGGGCATGTTCAGAACTCCAGGAATACCGGACGCGGTGTTGCTGCTTTCACTGTCCGAGAGTCCGCCCAGAATGGTGGGTTCGCCGTCACGCATGCGAATGTCCGCTTCATTCACACGCTGGGTGATGATGGGCTCCTGAACGCCGGCGATGTCCACGTTTCCAGCGGTGTTGGAGATCTCGACCTTGATTTTCATGCTCACGTCGTTTACCCCGTTTACATGCGGCTGCATATCGATATTGACGCCGACGTCCACCTGCTGGAACTGAGTCGTCGCGTATGGGATCGAGCCCGCGGTCGCGACCGCTGAGTTTAAGGATCCCGAAACGTAGGGGATTTTCTGGCCGATTTTTAAGGAAGCTTTGCCGCCATCGGTGGCGCGTACTTGCGGTCGTTGAAGAACACGCGCATTTGTGTCGGACAGCAACGCCTGCAGAAGCGCCCCGGGAAGCGTCAGCGAAAAGTCGGAAGTTGAGATGTGTCCCACCCGGCTGAGCGGAATCGCGCCGCCGGCTGAAGTAGTGGTCGACGTAGTGGTATTGGTCGAAGTCCCGCTCGTGGAGGTCGAGGTGGAGGTCGTCGTGATCGGATTACGCGGCGTGAAATTGATTCCCGTGTTCAATCCTCCCTGCCCCAGCAGCGCGGCTCCCAAAGTTCTGGTGGTCGACTTATTGACCTCCATCACGACCACGTCCACTACCACTTCGGGTTTTGCTTTGTCCAGGTCATGAACAAGCTTTTCCACCAGCGCCATCTGGTCTGTAGGACCACGTGCCACGATCGCGCTTTGGGAAGCGACCTGAAAGATGCCGGTAGTCAGTTTGGCGCCCGTCCGGACCGCATTGAAAATTTCGGTGAACTCGGCCGGGGTTGTCGCGTTCTGGATATAGAACACCTTGACGATCTGATCCTGATACTCCTGCCGTTTCGGCTCGCTTTCCTGAGTGACGAAGATCGCATTCCTGCTGATTGGCTTCCAGAAGGTGTGAGTCTCGAGCGCGATGTAGTTCAGAGCCTCGTCGAGGCCGACGTTCGTCAGATCAAGGTTGAAATTCTTCCCTGAGACGCTTTCAATGCCCTGTGGATCGAAAAGAACATTGACCCCAGCGAGTTTGCCAACACTTTCGTAGAGAACCCGAACCGGCTGGTTGTTCATCTTCAGGCTGCGGATCTGATCGTTGATCGGCCGGAGCGTTGGAGGGCCTTCGAGCGAGTTGATGCGATTCTCGATTTCCTGGCGCGCTCGTTCAGCCGGGGTCAGGATCGGCTGATTAGCCGGCGCCTGGGCCTTCTGCTTGATCATGGCCGTGGTTTGGCGGACTTCCTGTATTGCGATTTGCGAACCCGGATCGGCGAGTAGAGCCGCTTCGAACTCGACCAGCGCTTCATTGAGTTTTTGCTGGGCCAGCAACTGCCGTCCCTTGCCGACGCGCCAGTTGGCCGTTGCAGAACGCGCCCGCTGATCCGCCAGGAGATAGCCGGCATCTTTGGGGTCGGTAGCCAGCGCCTGTTCGTAAAAATCGAGAGCCTTGTCGAAGTCCTTGTCGGCTTCGGCTTTTTGGGCCAGCTTTATAAAATGATCGCCCTTGCGGGTACGCGCCACGAGCGGCATCGCGACAGAGGCAAGCGCCAAAAGAAGCGCGATGCGATGCGTTAATGTCTTTGAAAACTTCACCTTAGATGTATCCAGCCATGTTAGACTACCGTCGTACAGCCCCAACGGGCTGCGGACTTGCCCCGGACGCTGGGAGACTCTCCAGACAACACTGTGATTCGGGGGGTATATTCCTCTCGTTCGATTGAGAGACGCTGACACGCCGGAGCGCGTGCAGGTTTCAAGCTATTTAGTTGTAGAAAGTAACAGTTCAGCACATTGGCCCAGCAAAGTGAAATAAAGGTTTTGAGCGACAATCGTTCAGCGGGTCACAACTTTCACCTGCTAGACCGTTTTGAGGCTGGAATGGTGCTGACCGGCACCGAGGTGAAATCGGCCAAAACGGGCAAGATACAGCTGAAGGAAAGCTACGCCGAGATTCTCGACAACGAAGCGTGGCTGATGAATGCTCACATCAGCGAATATTCGCACGGTAACATCATGAATCACGCGCCGGTGCGAAAGCGGAAGCTGCTGCTGCACCGGTCAGAGATCGACAAGCTGCGGGTCGAGACCCGAGAGAAGGGGCTCACACTGGTTCCCACGCGGCTCTACCTGAAAGGCGGAAAGATCAAGGTCGAGATCGCAGTGGCCAAAGGCAAGAAGTTTCACGACAAGCGCGAGGCGACAAAAGCCAAGGAGATGCAGGCCGAAGCAAAGGCCGAAATGGCGAGACGCGCCCGTCAGTAGCCGATCAAGTAATCATGCAAGTTCAAATTGAAACGTCGTCCATTGAGAAGATCAGCGCGGATGCCCTGGCAGTCATCGCGTTCGAATCCGGTTCGGATCCGAAGATCGCGGAGCAATCAGGCTGGCTGGCCGACCTGCGCAGTTCCGGAGAGTTCACAGGGAAGCTGTATGAGACCGCTGTGCTGTACAGGCCGGAAGGACTGGCGGCCAAGCGCCTGGTGGTTGTAGGCGGCGGCAAAAAGGAAAAGTTCTCCCAGGTGGAGGCGCGCCGACTTGGAGGCGTGTTAGCCCGTGCCCTCAAATCCAAGGGCGTTCGCACGGCAGTGCTGGTGCTGGACGAAGGGGACGAGACCCTTGTCAGCGCAGTGGTGGAAGGCGCCATTCTCGGCGTCTGGGAAGCGGACAAGTACAAGACGGATCCGAAGAAGAACGAGAAGCATCTGGATTCTCTTCGGATCGCGGTTCCCGGAGGCGATCAGCAGAATCTCGCAAGAGCGGTTGAGAAAGGCCGAATTGTCGCCGAAGCGCAAAATGTGAGTCGCGACCTGGTGAACGAACCGCCCAACCGGCTGACGCCCGCCACATTGGCCGAGGCCGCGGAGGCGATGTGCGCGGAGGTTGGGCTCGAGTGCGAACTGCTGGACGAAGGGGAGATGGCAAAACTTGGAATGGGCGCACTCTTAGGTGTTGCGCAGGGGAGCAGCAACCCGCCCTTTCTCATCGTGATGAAATACCAGCTGGCCGGCACAGGCGTCAAGGATCATCTGGCGCTGGTTGGAAAAGGCGTAACCTTCGACACTGGTGGCATTTCCATCAAGCCGTCCGAAGGAATGGAAAAAATGAAGTACGACATGGCCGGAGCGGGCGCAGTGATCGGCGCGATGCGGGCTATCGCACAACTTAAACCGGCGATTACGGTAACGGGCTATGTCGCAACGGTGGAGAACATGGTGAGCGGCAACGCGCAGCGCCCTGGGGATATCGTAACGTCGCTTTCCGGCAAGACGATCGAAGTCCTCAATACTGACGCGGAAGGACGATTGATCCTGGCCGACGCCGTGACGTACGCGAATCGCCACGGCGCCACCCACATCATCGATGCGGCTACATTAACGGGCGCCATCGGCGTTGCTCTGGGACATCACAACATCGGTGCTTTCACCAACGATCAGGCCTTGTTCGATCGCTTTCTCACATCGGCTCGCACGGCCGGAGAAAAAGCCTGGCAGCTTCCGATGGATGAAGAATACAAGGACTATCTGAAATCCGCCTTTGCCGATTTGCCCAATATTGGCGGGCGCTACGGAGGCTCCATCACGGCCGCCTGGTTCATTCGGGAATTTGCCGATCCTACGCCCTGGGTCCACCTCGACATTGCTTCGACAGCCTGGCTTGATGACGCCAAAGCATGGATGGCAAAGGGTCCGACCGGAGTCGCGGTGCGCTCGTTCGTACAACTCGCTCTCGACTGGAAGCCTTAGTCCTGTTCGCGACGTCTACTTTCAGGATTCTTCAGGAAGAGTCCACGTTATGCTATTCGGCGGGGGGCATAGGAATGCAGCTTCGCGTTCTGGCGTTTGTGCTTGCAGGGGGTAAGGGAACAAGGCTATCGCCCCTTACTAAAGAACGTGCCAAACCGGCAGTACCATTTGGCGGACGATATCGCATCGTCGATTTCGTTCTGAGCAATCTGGTGAACTCCGGGATCTTTTCGATTTATGTGCTGGTTCAATTCAAGAGCCAGTCCCTTCTACAGCATCTTCGGGAAGGCTGGGAGGTCAGCGGCCTGCTGAAGAATAATTTCATCATTCCGGTGCCGGCGCAGATGCGATCGCAACAGGAAGACTGGTATCGCGGAACAGCCGATGCGATCCATCAGAACATCAACCTGATCGAGCAGGCTGACCCGCATGTGGTGGTCATCTTCGGCGCGGATCACATCTACCGAATGAATATTCGCCAGATGATCGAGTATCACGTGGAGAAGCGGGCGAGTGCAACGGTGGCGGCGATTCCGGTGGAAAAGGAATATGCGTCCGAGTTTGGCGTGATCGAGACGACCCGAGAAGGAGCGATCATCGGCTTTCATGAGAAGCGGGCCGACGCGCCCACCATGCCGGGAGACCCTTCGCGCGTTTACGCGTCCATGGGAAACTACGTCTTCTCCACTGATCTGCTGCTTCGGGAGTTGTACGCGGACGCAAAGAAAGACAACAGCGCACATGATTTCGGCAAAGACATTCTGCCCAGCCTGATTGGCCGGGCCGACATGTACGCGTATGACTTTCAGACAAACGTGATACCGGGCGATCCCATCGGTTCGCCGCAGTACTGGCGAGACGTCGGTACTCTGGACGCATATTACGAAGCCAGCATGGATCTACGCTCGGTCTCGCCGGAACTCAATCTATACAACCGGCAATGGCCGCTGCGGACCGCCGGTTACTTCGACGCTCCGGCAAAGTTCGTTTTTGACGATGAGGACCGTCGAGGTCTTGCCACTGACTCGATCATCGCCGGCAGTTCCATCATCTCGGGGGGCATGGTGCGCGGGTCCGTTTTAGGCCGAGGCGTTCGCGTCCATTCGGGGGCCGTGGTTGAAGACTCCGTGCTCTTCGATAACTGTGATATCGGCCGGAGGGCATGCGTTCGCCGGGCCATCCTGGACAAGAATGCGAAGGTTCCTGAGGGTGTGAAAATCGGCTACGACCTGGATGAGGACCGGAAAAGGCACTACGTGACCGAGAGTGGGATTGTTGTGGTTGAGGGTCATCGTTCAACCGTCGACATCTCTACTTTACAGGTCTGACAGACTCCGCCGCAACGGGCTGCAACGCGGTCATGGCAAGCGCGACGGTCACGACTACAAGGCAGCCCACGACGTTGTACCAAAGGAACGAGAGATTGGTCCAGTACGCCACGGCGAAGATAGCTGCCTCCCCTGCAATCACTCCCCAGAAGGCTGCGGTTCCTTTGACGCGCTCAAAGAAGAAGGCCAGGACGAAGGAGCCTAAGAGTCCGCCGTAGAATAATGAGCCGACGATATTCACGCGCTCGATAAGCGCCCCGAATCCGCGCGAACCAAACACCGCGAAGCCGACCGCGTAAGCGGCCCAGAACACAGTGAGCAGCCGCGAGGCCGTCAGATAGTGATGATCGCTTCGATTTCGCATGAGGTGACGCTGATAGATATCGATCACCGAAACCGTGGCGAGCGAGTTGATCTCTCCGGACGTTGAGCCCATGGAGGCGCTGAAGATCACGCCGATAACGAGGCCGACGAGTCCTGCCGGCAGGTATGTGGTTACAAATTGGAGAAAGATGTAGTTGGTATCGTCGAACGTCTTCCCACCGTTCAATCGCTCCACGATCTGCAGGGCGTGCTGCCGGGCTGTATTGAACGCGGGCAGAGTTCGGCGTAGGTCCGAAAGCGCATGCGCGTCGACACCTCGTCCGTTTCGCGTAGGGGCGACAAACTGGTAGGCCGCCTTCCTGCGCGCTTCGAAAGCTTGCCGGTATTCGCGTTCCACGGGTTTCCATTCCGAGGTTTTCGCGGCCCGCTGAGCCTCAAGCGGCTGGAAGATGGCCGGGGAGGGCGTAAAAAGCGAAACGACGAAGACCACCGCCCCGATGAACAGGATGAAAAGCTGCATCGGAATCTTCACGATGGCGTTGAACAGCAGGCTGAACCGGCTTTCAGTGATCGATCGGCCGGTCAGATAGCGCTGGACCTGACTCTGGTCGCAGCCGAAGTAGGCAAGCGCCAGGAATCCGCCGCCGATCAGGCCGCTCCAGAGGTTATAGCGATTGCTCAAGTCGAAGTTGGTATCGACAATCTTCAAGCGGCCGGCAGCGCCCGCCAGATCCAACGCATCGGCAAAGGAAACGTTTCCGGGAAGCGCGTGGACAGCGGCAATGAGGCTCAAGGTAAGAGCGACGAAGATCATTGTCATCTGCTGGACATCCGCCCAGGTGAGTGCCTTGATTCCGCCAGTCGTCGTGTAGAGAACGATAAGGAGCCCGATCAAAATGGTCGTGACCCGGTCGGACCAGCCGAGGACTGCCGAGAGCGCGACGGCCGGCGCATATAAGCCGATGCCCGCAGCAAGACCGCGCTGAATCAGAAAGATCAGGCTGACGAGGGCGCGGGTTTTGGCGTCGAAGCGCTGCTCCAGATACTCATAAGCAGTGAAGACCTTGGCTCGATGGAAAATCGGGACGGCCGTCATTGAGATAAGAATCATTGCCACGGGCAATCCGAAATAAAACTGAGCAAAGCGCAGCCCGTCCACATAACCTTGCCCGGTGGTAGAGATAAAGGTGATGGCACTGGCCTGCGTGGCGAGAATGGAGAGACCCATCGCGTACCAAGGCATGCTCCTGCCGGCCAGGAGATATTGGCTGACGTCGTCGCTTCCCCGCCCGCGGTAGAGCCCATAGGCAACGAGAAAAATCAGCCAGCTGCACAGAACAACCCAGTCGACACTCTTCATTCAGCGAGATCCGCGGGATAAGGAGAACCAGCCAGCATCATGTGAAATGTCGGGAGATGAGCCAGAGGGCAACAATGAGTATGAAAAGATAGAAGAGTACCAGATAGTAGATTCGCCTCCAGCTGCGGAGGAAAGGTGGAGCCTCTTCACCTTTGTTCTGTGGCATGGGTGTGTGTGCAAAGACTGACTAGAACGCTGCTAGCAATACGTGTAGTGACATCATACAAGTAAGTTACGGTACTCTGGTATTTTTGATTCTTATGCGAACCGGTATGGTGATGCGCACCCTAGCTGCGAGTGCGTTCAGATTTTGTCTGTCGAGTACAACTTAAAACCGTGGGAAATCAAGCCAGCGCTCGCCCGTCCATTAACGTCCTGATCGTCGATGATGAGGAATCGCAGCGCAATCCGCTCGCCGCGATGATTTCCACCTGGGGTTTCAATGTCGAGACGGCGAGCGACGGCCAGGAAGCGCTGGAGAAACTCGCCACGTTTTCTGCAAACGTCATCGTTACGGATCTGATGATGCCGCGCATGGATGGTTTCGAGCTGATGAAGCGGCTCGGAGCCGATGGCAATATGCCGCCGGCGATCGTTCTGACTGCATTCGGCAACATTGAAACTGCTATACAGACCATCCATGATCTTGGCGCATTCTGGTTTCTCGAGAAGCCGATCCAGCCGACGGCTCTCCGCGTGCTACTGGAGCGGGCGGCATCGCAAAGTAAGCTGAGCGAGGAGACGGCACGTCTGCAGCGCCAGCTATCCCACATGGGTGTGCTGGTAGACATGGTGGGCACGTCCAAGCAGATGCAGCAAGTCTTCGATGTGATCCGCCAAGTGGCGCCAAGTAAAGCCGCGGTGCTGGTAGTGGGCGAGAGCGGGACCGGCAAGGAACTGGTGGCGCGCGCTATTCATCATTTGAGCCCGCGGCGAGGCGGACCGTTTGTCGCGATCAACTGTGCGGCCATGCCGGAAACCCTGATGGAAAGTGAGCTCTTCGGCCACGAAAAGGGAGCCTTTACGGGAGCATTGGAGCGCCGGGCCGGCTGTTTCGAACTCGCCCAACATGGGACTCTTCTGCTGGATGAACTGGCGGAAATGCCGTCCGGAACCCAGGCGAAGCTCCTGCGTGTGCTCGAGGATTCGCGCGTGCGCCGGCTGGGAGGCAAGAGTGAAATCTCAGTGGACGTGCGGGTCGTGGCCGCGACGAATCGCGTGCTCGACGACGCGCTTAAGAAGGGAGACCTGCGTGAGGATCTCTTCTACCGGCTGAACGTATTTCAGATAGCGCTTCCACCACTGCGAAGCCGCATTGACGACTTGGCGGTTCTTTGCGAAACGCTCGTCACCCATCTCAATCGCAAGCACGAGTGCAACATCACCTCAGTAAACTCCGAAGTGATGGATGCCTTCCGGCGCTATCATTGGCCCGGCAATGTGCGCGAGTTGAGAAATGTTCTGGAGCGCGCTGTCATCATGGCGGGCACCGGCGAGATTCAAATGGCTCACCTGCCCTACGATTTTGGCGTGTCTGTCGGATCCCGTCCGCCCGCCCAGATCTTTGAACCGGAAAGCGTGCGTCTTCCAGTGGGAACCACGGTGGGGGACGCGGAGAAAGCACTCATCCAGCTCACGCTTCAGCACACCAAGAACAATAAGACCCGGGCGGCCGAGATTCTTGGCATCAGTCTGAAGACTCTGTTCAACAAGCTGAAGGAGTACGCACCGCAGCCGGCCGAAGCGGCCGACGCGAACGTCTGATTTCCCTTTGCGGTCCACGCCAAGCACACGCTACACCGTGTTACGCTGAGGTTTCTGCCCCCATGGCCGCCGTCAACGAACTGAAGAGGACTGCCCTCTTCGATACCCACTCCGCATTGAAATCCCGCATGGTGGACTTTGGCGGATGGAGCATGCCCGTTCAGTATTCAGGCATTCTCGAAGAACACATGGCGGTGAGAAATGCCGTCGGGTTATTCGACGTCAGCCACATGGGCGAGATTGAGATTCGCGGTCCCGAAGCACTGCAACTGGTGGATTATGTGTCGTCGAACAACCCGTCAAAGCTGAGGGTCGGTCAGGCGCAGTACTCGGGTCTGCTCTACGAGCATGGCGGATTCGTGGACGACATCCTGGTCCACAAGGTTTCCGATACGCACTTCTTCTTGTGCGTCAACGCGTCGAACCAGGAGAAGGACTTTGAACATATCCGGTCGCACAACCGCTTCAACGCCGAAGTCGAGTTCTCAAGCGACCGCTATGCGCAGATCGCCGTGCAGGGGCCGAGGGCTCTGGAAACGTTGCAAAAGCTTACCCGGGCCCGGCTCAGCGAGGTTAAGTATTACTGGTTCGTAGATGACGCCGTGAGCGGGGTTCCCGCACGCATTGCACATACCGGATACACCGGCGAGGATGGCTTCGAAATCTATATCGATCCGTCCGAAGCGGCTCGAATCTGGAATGAGTTGCTGTCCGCTGGCGCCGAGTTTGGCATCAAGCCGTGCGGACTCGGCGCGCGCAATACGTTGCGGCTCGAAGCAAAGATGGCGTTGTATGGACACGAGATAACGGCCTCGCTGAACCCTCTTGAGGCAGACCTGGCCTGGATCGTGAAATTCGACAAAGGCGATTTTGTAGGCCGGGCCGCACTGGAGAAAACGCTTCAGCAGGGGCTTACCCGCAAGCTGGTGGGCTTCGAGATGAAAGAGCGTGGCATCGCTCGGGACAACTACGAAGTCTGGCTCAATGGAAAGCCCGCGGGGTGGGTCAGTAGCGGCGGACCGTCGCCGACACTCGGCAAGAACATTGGGTTGTGCTATCTGCCGATTGAAAAGGCTGTTCCCGGCGTCTCCATCCAGATTTTAATCCGCAACGCGCCAGCGGAAGCCGCTACGGTTCCGACGCCCTTCTACAGGCGAACAAGAGCATGAGCTATCCAGAAACCTACAAGTACACGAAAGAGCATGAATGGGTGAATGCCGAGGATGGCTCGGGAACCATCGGAATCACAGACCACGCTCAACATGAACTGGGCGACATTGTGTTTGTGGATCTCCCGAAAGTCGGAACGAAGCTGCAGAAAGGCGATACGCTCGGCTCTGTCGAGTCGGTGAAGGCCGTTTCGGACATATATTGTCCCGTTTCTGGCGAGGTGACCGCTGTCAACGAACTGCTAACGACGAGCCCCGAGAAGCTCAACTCCGATCCGCACGGCGAGGCTTGGCTGGCCAAAGTGACGCTCACCAGTCCCGGCGAAATTAATGAGCTTCTGTCCGCTGCCGATTATCAAAAGTACGTAGGCGATGAGTAATTGCCTGCGGTTCTAGCCTGGAAAAACAAAGTTGCGTTATTTACCGAAGTCTGATTCCGAGCGCCGCGAGATGCTCTCGGCGATCGGATTGCAAGCCGAAGAAGACCTGATCTCGTATCTACCTAAAGATGTCTTACTGGACCGGCCTCTGAACATCGAAGATGGCAAAAGCGAATTCGAGATCGTTGACTACTTCAAACAACTGGCCGACCGAAACGCCAACCACTACCCGACGTTTCTAGGCGCCGGCGTTTACAATCATTACCGGCCGGTTCTGGTGGACACCATTGCCTCAAGAGGCGAGTTTCTTACTTCTTACACGCCCTACCAGGCCGAGATCTCGCAGGGTACGCTCACCAGCATTTTTGAGTTTCAGACCATGGTCTGCCAGCTAACGGGCATGGATGTGGCAAATGCCTCCATGTATGATGGCTCGTCCGCGGTCCCGGAAGCGGCCATGATGGCGGTCCGCATCACCCGCCGCGACAAGGTTCTGATTGCGCGAACCGTACATCCCGAGTATCGGGAAGTGCTGCAGACGTACACGCGGCATCAGGGCATTCCGGTGGGGGAGA
>JAOAPP010000633.1 GCA_025462985.1 Bryobacterales bacterium
AACGGACCACCGATGCTGCCCTGCCGCATCTCCCGCCGCAGGCTCTCGACCGCGATGAGCCCCAGCGTCGCTGGCGCCGCTCCGTTGGCGATAACACGTCGGACGATTACACGTGGGATGAATCCTACACGCTGCCAGAAAACCTTTATCTTGCGGCCGAACGGGGAGCCGGTTCCCGCTATCGCGAACTGGCCGGTCGCTTTCTTCTCGACAAGACGTACTTCGACCCGCTATCTGAAAACAAGAACGTCCTGGCAAACCATCACGCTTATAGTTTTTGCAACGCGCTTAGTTCGGCAATGCAGGCTTATCTTTCCGTCGGCAGCCGAAAGCATCTGCAGGCCGCATCGAACGCTTTCGATATGATCGCGAGCACGCAAAGCTTCGCCACCGGCGGCTGGGGACCGAACGAGAGCTTCAGTGATCCCGGGAGCGACGCCCTTTTTTCGAGTCTTACCGGAACGCATCGTGGTTTCGAGACTCCATGCGGCAGCTATGCCCATTTCAAGTTGACGCGGTATCTGTTGCGGGTCACTGGCGACGGACGCTACGGCGACAGCATGGAGCGCGTGCTATACAACACGGTGCTGGGTGCTAAACGGTTGCAGGCAGACGGTCGGGCCTTCTATTACTCCGACTATCATTCCAGTGCGTCGAAGTCGTATTTTCCCGACCGGTGGCCCTGCTGCTCTGGAACGCTGCCGCAGGTTGCCGCCGATTACCGGATCCTGTGTTATTTCCGCGCTCCTGAGGGCATTTATGTCAATTTATATTTGCCTTCGACCTTGAAGTGGACGGGGCACGACGGCGCACAACTCTCGCTGATCCAGACAGGAGATTATCCGCTCGATAGCAGAATCACTTTGCATGTCCGCTGCTCACGACCTTCGCAGTTCTCAATGCGCCTTCGGATTCCGGCCTGGTCGCAACCGGCCGCCGCGATGTTCGTGAACGGCCAACCCGTGCCGGCAAAGATCCAGTCCGGATTTGCCGCCATCGACCGTACCTGGAGTGACAGCGATCGGGTCGAGCTCCATCTGCCCCTCGCGACACGCCTGGAGCCCATTGATGAACGGCATCCAGAGACGGTCGCGCTTGTCCGGGGTCCTCTCGTACTGTTTGCGGCGACCGAAGACATGCCGCATGTGACCCGTGATCAGCTACTTACTGCTGCCGCTCTTCCGGACCAGGGCGGCTGGGAGGTGAAGACCGCCTCTGGTCCATTGCCGCTGCTGCCCTTTATGTCGATCCGAGATGAGCACTATCTGACCTATCTGAATGTAAAAGCTTAGGTGACGCTCCAGTAGATCGAATATCGTCCGTTGCGGACCCGATAGAGCGGCTCGAACGTGAGGTCCCTCGCTTGGCCAGCGCTGCGAAAGACTAACCCGTCAGTCGACACAGGCTTCATCCAAGCTTCAGGATTCTGCGCCGCCGCTTTGAGATCCGGCACCGGCTCCGGGTGTTTTCGCACTGCGGGGCCCATGGGGCCAACCACCAGTTCTTCACCAACGCCGTCCGCATCTAACTTCCCTGCCAGCACGAGCGGCCCATAGAGCACCGCCTGCATCTGCGGCTCGTCCGGCATCTGCTCGACACGCAGAGACATGGGCATTTTCAGCTCAATGCGGTCTCCTGCCTTCCACGTTCTCGCAATCGTGAAGTAACTGCCGGGGCTGGGCTCCACGTCGAGGGCACTGCCGTTTATTGTTACCGCCGCGCCCGCTCCAGTCCAGACTGGAATTCGCAGGTTAATTGCCAAACGCACCGCCTGATCCGCGGCAATGACCAGAGCAGTCTTGGCTTCGTCCGGAAAGGATGTCTCCTGCTTGATCGTGACGCCCTTCTCCTTCCAGCTCACCTCCGAAGCGATGAACAGATTGACGTAGAGCGCCTCGGCATCATGGAAGTAGATTGCGCTGTTCAGCTTTGAAAACTCTTCGACCGCCGTACCGGTGCAGCACCAGAACGAATCGTTCTCCTTTCCGAAAGTGCGCCACGCGGAGGGAACGATGGAAAGGTAATACTGGCTGTGCCCCTTCTCATCCAGCGCGCCGAGGCGATGATTCCAGAGGGTGCGCTCATAGTAATCGAAATAGCGCGGGTCCGCTGTCCACCCATAGAGCTGATTGGTCAGTTTCAGCATATTGTAGGCGCAACAGCACTCGGTCGTATCGGTGCCCAACTTCAACTCGGCTGCCAGGCGGTGCGGTTCCACCAGCCAGTGTTCGTTGTTGCTGGTCCCGCCGGTGACATACGCTCGCGCCGAAGTGACGTCGTACCAGAAGAAGTCGGCCACTTCCTCGAATCGTCGATCCTCGCTGATTTCGTAGCGGCGGGCGGCTCCAATCACTTGCGGAATGTGCGTGTTCACATGCAGCCCGCGCAGCTCGTCTCGCCGCAGCGCCAGCGGATTGAAAAACTTCTTCTTCGTGAACCGGTCCCCGGCAATCGCGTATCGTTCCTCACCGGTCAAGGCCGCGAGATTGTAGAGAACCTCGTTCATGCCGCCGTATTCTGTTTCCAGAATGTCCTGCATATGCGGCTCGGACTGCGCTGCCGTCCAATGGTCTGCCCAGTCTGCCATCCCGCGAAGCACTGTTAGCGCCTGTGCGTCGTCGCAGTGCTGATGCAAGTCGTACATGCCGGCCATGATTTTGTGAACCGTGTAGAACGGGGCCCATACCTTGGTTCGCGCATTCAACCGGTCGAAGAAGGACAGGGGAAAAGCACTCAGGTATCCGCCGCCCAGCTTCGCCTGGCAATCCGCGAGGGCCGCGACCATGGTATTGCCCTTCTCCTTCAGGCTTTCGTCGCCAGTAGACGAGTACATCAGGGCGCAAGCAGAAAGGAAGTGCCCGACGAAATGGCCACGCAGTTCGCAATCCGGGGCCTCCCACCCGCCCAGGGGCTGGGCCGACGAAGGAAGACCGGCATTCACGCGGAAGTTGTGCAACAGCCGGTCCGCGTCCAGCCGCTTCAGATAGCCCAGATTTGCATCCTGCGCGGTTTTGCACTCGCTGGGCAACAAACGAACCTGTTTCATGGGAAACGGCTGAACTCGTGGTTGCACCGAATGGCTTACAAAGCCGAGCGACTCGCCGAAGGGCAGAACTTCAGGCGGCGGTGGGTCCTTTTTCGGAATGCTGGTGTTCTGCGGAGCCTCGTTGGCGTTTTGCGGCTTTTTGCGGCGGGCGCGGTTCGCCAGCGTCTGATCCGATGATTCCTGCGCCGCTGCCACGCTCGCAAACGCGGCCGTTGCGAATGAACGTCTGCTTAAAATTTCGTTGTCCATAGAAACACCTCAGCGGAGAGTCCGGAGAACTGGCTGGTTGGAGTTGGCGGGATTCAGGTATTTGTCATACCAGGCCAAGTAACGGGTGTAGCGATCCGCCAGGAAACTAGGGCGGCGGAAGCCGTGGAACTCGCCGGGATAGACGACCAGCTCAGTGGGTATTCCAAGAGAGCGCAGCGCTTCGTACATTTGTTCGCCACCGGCCAGCGGGACGTTGAAGTCCTTATCGCCGCCCATGAAGAGGGTGGGTGTGTGGATGCGGTCGGCCTTGAAGAACGGGTAGGAGACCTTCATCCAAGCGTCCGGATTCTTCCATGGCGGCCCGAGTTCGTTGTCATATTGAAACACATATTGATCGATGCCGTACATGGAAAGCTGCAGGGCGCTCCCCGCGCCGCTGATCGCAGCCTTGAAGCGGTTCGTCGAGGCGATGCTGTAGTCGGTGAGGATGCCTCCGTAGCTCCAGCCGCCAATGCCGAGGCGGTCGGGATCAGCGATACCCATTTGAACGACGTGATCGACTCCGGCGAGCAAGTCAGCAACTTCTTTGTTGCCCCAATCGGCGAAGATGCTTTGACCATACTTTTCGCCGCGACCGGAACTGCCGCGGTAGTCGACGTTGATGACCACGTAGTCGTTGGCAGCGAAGATCTGGTTTCCGTATTCGAATTGATGGTCGTCCTGGCCGTTGGGGCCGCCGTGAATGCGAAGTAAGGTAGGGTATTTCTTGCTGCGGTCGAAAGCCGGAGGCAGCGTCAGAAGGCCGTGGACTTCCGTGCCGTCCTTGCTTTTGAAACTGATGTCCTCCACATTCCCGAGCATCAGTTCGGTCACGAGTTTGTCATTCTGGCTGCTGAGCTTGCGCAGCGAGCCGCCCTCAAGAGCGTAGATTTCGTTCGGATTGTTGTCGGATGCCGAAGACACGGCGATGTGCCCTGCTCGCGTGGAGAAGGCGGAAACGACGAGCTTGCCGGGGACGATTCGATCAGGGGATCCGCCGTTCAGGGACACTTGGGCTACGTACTCGGAGCGGTCGTCGACGACGCGCATCAGTATGGCGCCGTCAGCCGTGAATTTGGGCCCGAAAACGCCGCGGTCGAGTTCCGAGGACAGAATGCGGGGCGTACCCCCCGCAGCGGGTACTACCGCCAGCCGCTCCATACTGTAAGCACTGTACTTGGGCTCGCTGCCCTGGAGGTAGGCGATCAGTTTGCTGTCAGGGCTCCAGGCGAGAGGGCCAGAGTCCGGCCCTTTGAAGGTCGTAAGCTGCTGTGCCTTGGCGCCGGGATGGGCTTCCATGATGAAAACATCGGAGTTGAGGGTGCGGTCGGGGTCACGGTCATGGTTGCTGACAAAGGCGATTTCCGACCCGTCGGGCGCCCAGGCAATGTCGTGCTCATCGTGATCGCCGGCAGTGATCTGCTCCAGCTTTTCAGTCGCGGGGTCGAGCAAGTAGAGATGATTGTGCAGCGCGGCGGGAAGGTAGCCCTGCTGATCCTCTTTGAAGTGGTAGCGGTCGATGACGATGGGCTTTGGGCGCTTCTCTGCGTCTGGCGCAGGGGCTGCCGTGGCTGGATCTTCTTTGTCCCGGAGAACAAGAGCGAGTCGAGTGGAATCGGGGGACCACTCAAATTGGGTAATCGTTTGGTCCTTGAGGTGAGTAAACTGACGGGCTTCCCCGCCCCGCCGATCCAGAATCCAGACCTGGGCGCCTTTGGTTTTGCCAGGGCGCGATGACATGAAGGCCAGGTATTTGCCATCCGGGCTCCAATGCGGAGAACTGGCTGATTCGTTATCGTATGTAAGCTGGAACTCACCGGAGCCGTCCCAATCGGCCATCCATATATTGGTGATCTGTTTGTCGCTCTCCTTGTCCATCACTGTGACGGTGTAGGCGACCAACTTTCCATCAGGCGAGACCTGTGGGTCACCGACCTGTTTGAGGCGATAAAGATCGTCAATATTCAGGAGACGCCGGGCTGGAGGAGTTACGGCGAAGAGAGAAGAACAGGCTAGCAAGAAGCCCAGGACGCGCATATTGGCGAAAGTGTAGCATCCGCCGGGGTGCGCGAACTTAGAGGGATTCGTTGAGCAGTCTGGCCAGGCGGAGACCGGCGCGTGTGAGCTGTTCCCGGACGACCGGCTTCATGGCGTCTACGTAGGCGCCTTCAATGACGGGTTGAAAGGTGGTGATCGCCATGGGAGCCTCCGGGCAGCCTTTCGGGAACATCACGGGCTGAGTGGGGATATGAAGCTTACCGTAAATGTCTTCGATGGCGAGTTGATGCCCTTGCCATACCCAATCGTCCTGGTCGCCTGCTGCGATGGCCTGACGGTCCGCCTCACTCATGGCGGCGATGTCCTTCTCCAGGCTAGCGGTCAGGCTTTTTGCATTGACATCCATGGCCCCGATAATGCCGCCATCCCAGAGCGAATGAAGGTTCTTTGCCCGGCCGAAGGCCGTGTTGAGCTGTTGGCAGTTCCCGCCGAGATCGGCGTCAGAGGCGTCGTGAAGAGGCTGGTGAATGTCTCCTACCAGATGGACGACGTAGCGGAGGGCGTCCAGTTCGCTCCAGCGGGAACCCGGGAGATGGGATCTAAGCTCGCCCGCGAAGAGGCGGATGCGGGCCGGGGCGCAATCGTCGTTCTTGCAGCGCGCCGGGATGTCCGATCGGGTGTCCTGGAGAGCCAGATCGATGAAGTGCCAGTTTCCGGTCCCGGTTTGGAACTTCGTTTCATCGGCCCAAGTCGAGGCCGAGGCGAGGCCGTCCCCAACGGCTTCCGGAGTGTCCGGCACGCTAAGAATCCGGGCGATTCGGGTGCGGGCCGCCGGCGTGAGGTGGAGGGCCGCGAGCTGAGCGACGGTCTGATGGCCGGTTTCCCACCAGGGGTACGCCGGGGCGGCGAGGAGCGTCATCAGAAGAAGGCCAAGGACGTAGCGCATTCGGCCGCTTGTTATCAGCAAGATAGGATCAGCATAGCAAAGCTGCGCCGAGGGAGGAGCGGTCGGCGGGGCTGGGGCTCGGTAATCTTAGCTATCTACACTCAGATTATTGCATTTTGTTTCACTCAAGCCTTATACTGAGATGGAAAGGTTTTAATTATGGATTTCAATCGGCTGACCGAGAAGTCGCAAGAGGCAATCCGGCAGGCGCAATCGAAGGCCATTGAGTACGGCAACCAGCAGGTAGACGTCGAGCACTTGCTCGTCGTGATGCTGGAGCAACAGGGCGGCTTAGCGCCCTCGATCCTGATGCGGGCTGACGTGCCGCTCCCGGCCCTGCATCAGCGCCTGGTGCAGGAAATCGAGAAACTTCCGAAAGTAAGCGGACGCGGCGCCTCGGCAGACCAGGTGTATGTCACTACCCGTTTATCCCAGCTTCTAACGCGGGCAGATGAGCAGGCCAAGCGACTGAAGGACGAATACGTCTCAATTGAACATCTGCTGCTGGCCGTAGCGGACGATCAAGGACCGGCTGGGCGGATTCTCCGTGAGTTCGGGCTGACGCGTGACCGGCTCATGAAAGCCCTGATGGAAGTCCGCGGCAATCAGCGGGTGACCAGCCAGAACCCGGAAGAGACCTACGAGGCTCTGCAGAAGTATGGCCGCGACTTGACCGAGCAGGCATCGAAAGGCAAGCTGGACCCGGTAATCGGGCGGGATGAAGAAATCCGCAGGGTGATTCAGGTGCTTTCGCGGCGCACAAAGAACAATCCGGTGCTGATCGGTGAGCCTGGCGTCGGAAAAACGGCCATTGTCGAGGGCTTAGCGCAGCGGATCGTTCGCGGGGACGTGCCTGAGGGACTGAAGGACAAGCAGGTGGTTGCGCTCGATATGGGCGCTTTGATCGCCGGAGCGAAGTTTCGGGGCGAGTTCGAAGAGCGCCTCAAGGCAGTTTTGAAGGAAGTTCAGTCGTCGGCGGGTCGCGTGATCCTGTTCATAGACGAGTTGCACACTGTCGTCGGCGCCGGGAAAGCGGAAGGCGCGATGGATGCAGGAAACCTCCTGAAGCCGATGCTGGCCCGCGGTGAGCTGCATTGCATTGGTGCGACAACGCTCGATGAGTATCGAAAGTACATCGAGAAGGACGCGGCTCTCGAACGACGATTCCAAACCGTGATGGTGGATCAGCCAAGCGTAGAGGACACGATTTCGATCCTGCGCGGGCTGCGCGAGCGATATGAAATACACCATGGCGTGCGCATCAAAGACACTGCCCTGGTGGCAGCCGCGGTGCTTTCGAATCGCTACATCACGGACCGGTTCCTGCCGGACAAGGCGATTGACCTTGTAGACGAAGCGGCGGCGAAGCTCCGAACAGAGATTGACTCGATGCCTTCGGAGTTGGACGAACTGCTGCGACGATCGATGCAGCTTGAGATTGAGCGTGAGGCTTTGAGAAAAGAGTCGGACGCGGTTTCGAAAGAGCGCTTGACACGGATTGAGAAGGAATTAGCCGAACTGAAGACTCAGTCGTCCGCCTTGCAGGCTCAGTGGCAGACCGAGAAAGAAGGCGTACAGCGTGTCAGGGCACTTCGCGAGCAGATCGATGCCGTGAAGGTAGAGATTTCGCAGGCAGAGCGAGCGTACGACTTAAACAAAGCGGCGGAGCTAAAATACGGCCGCCTGACGGAGCTCGAACGCCAGTTGAAGGCGGAAGAAGAGCGGATTGCGGCTAACCAGGGCATGACGCGGCTGCTCAAGGAAGAGGTCGACGAAGAAGATATCGCCCAAGTGGTGAGCCGTTGGACCGGAGTTCCGGTGTCCAAGCTGCTTGAAGGCGAGATGAAGAAGCTTCTGGGCCTGGAAGAAGAACTGCACAAGCGGGTGATCGGGCAGGATGAAGCGGTGACGGCGGTGGCCGAAGCTGTGATTCGTGCACGATCGGGATTGAAGGATCCGAACCGGCCGATCGGCAGCTTCATTTTCCTGGGTCCAACCGGTGTGGGCAAAACGGAACTGGCGCGAGCGCTAGCCGAGTTCCTGTTCGATGACGAACGCGCGATGATCCGCATAGATATGTCGGAGTACCAGGAGAAGCACACAGTCTCCCGGCTGATCGGCGCACCTCCCGGATACGTGGGGTACGACGATGGCGGCCAGCTGACCGAAGCGGTCCGGCGGCGTCCCTATTCGGTTATCCTTTTCGATGTGATTGAAAAGGCTCACTACGACGTTTTGTACG
>JAOAPP010000686.1 GCA_025462985.1 Bryobacterales bacterium
TATCGGAATGACGGCAGCTGAGTTCGAGGCCAAGTACATCGTGCGCTACCGACATGTGATCCGGCTTCGTAAGCCGCTCGATGCGCAGTGCCATTTCCTCAAAGACGGCGGCTGTTCAATCCACCCGGCGAAACCGACGCAGTGCCGGCTATACCCGTTTTGGCCGGAGCTTGTGGAAAGCGTCACCGACTGGGAAGATGCCGGTAAAACGTGTCCGGGGATCGGGAAAGGCGACCTGATTCAGATTGGAACGGCTTGCGAGGTGGCCGGCGAGATGAAGCAGGCCTACCCCCACATGTACCCGGAATATAAAGAGGCTTTGCTCGAGACTGCTTCGTCTGCTTCGTCGCTAAAGTCTGGAACAGGCTCGGTCGCCTGAGCACTCAGGAAGACGGCGGCGGCGGATTCAAGGCCTTCAAGATCCTCTTCGTCGAAGCGAGCCAGCGACGGACTGTCGATATCCAGAACGCCGAGAAGATTGCCCCAGTTCAGCAGTGGAACCACGATCTCTGAGCGCGACGCGGTGTCGCAGGCGATGTGGCCGGCAAATTCGTTCACGTCGGGCACGATCACAGATTCCCGCTTTTGGGCTGCTGTCCCGCAGACGCCGTCTCCGAAACGGATCCGGACGCAGGCTGGTTTCCCCTGGAATGGTCCGAGAACGAGTTCCTCGCCCTGAGCGAAATAGAAGCCCACCCAATTTACGTCGGGTAGGGAGCGGTACAGCAGGGCGGCTGTGTTGGCTGCGTTGGCGATGAGATTCGGTTCGTCCCTGAGCAGTTCCTGGAGTTGGGCGCAGATTTGTTGGTATAGCTCAGCTTTTGACGTCGCGGGCGGCACGGGAGTCAGGTGTTGCATCTTCTTTAGAAGGTTAGTTTAGCTCATTGATTAGTGTCGCCAGTTTGGCTTTGCTCTCCTGCTTAGGACTTATCGGCGAGAGCAAAGATCTCACCCGGGCTTTGCGCACCCACAGCACGAGCGAGCGTGCGCAGAGCTTTTTCCGCTGCGCCGGCTACCACGGGGTTGGGATGCCTCGTGAGCTTTTGTAGAGGGACGGCGAGCTGTTCGCTGCCGCTGTTTCCCATGGCGATAGCTACGTTTCTAAGAAATCCTTCGTACTTAGCCCTCCAGACGGGCGATCCGTGGAAAAGGGCGCGGAAGGCATTTGCAGACAGTTCCGCTAGTCCGGCGAGATCCCGGTCGCGGGTTTGTGCGGCGAAATGATCCTCCGGGGTGACCGCAGCGCGGCGATTCCAGGGGCAGACGTCTTGGCAGATGTCGCACCCAAAGTGGTGATTTCCCATGGATGCTGCTATCTCGTGGTCGATTGAGCCGCGTTTCTCAATCGTGAGGTAGGAAATGCAGAGGTTGGAGTTGATGGACCAACCCCCGGCAGGCCTGGGCACGATGGCGTCGGTGGGGCAGGCGTCGATGCAGCGGGAACAGGTGCCGCAGCGGAACGGACGGGGTTCGTCGGAGGTCAGGGGAATGGATATGAGCAGTTCGCCCAGGAAGAACCAGGAACCGCTTTGCTGATTGATCAGGCAGGTGTTCTTGCCGATCCAACCAAGCCCGGCGGCTTGGGCGTAGGAGCGTTCGAGGAGCGGGGCGGTATCCACGCAGGCACGCCAGGTGAAGGGCTGGCCGTGAACCTCGGCGATACGGTCCGCAAGTCCTTGGAGCCCCTGGCGCAGGACGTCATGGTAGTCCGCATCGCCCCAGGCATAGCGCGAGATCCAGCCGTTTTCGGGATCTGGGTCGGTGCGAGGTCCGGGCGTGTTGTAGAGCTTGCCGACGCAGATTATCGTCTGGGCCTCGGGGAGCAGATTTCGAGGATCGCTGCGGAGGTCGCCGCGATGGTCGGTCAGATATGTCATCTCGCCGGCGAAACCGTCATTGCGCCAGGCGTTGAAGCGGGCGAAGTCGGCAAGCGGCTGGGCGGGCGTGATTCCGGCGAGTTCAAATCCGCATTCCGCTGCCAGCGCCCTGACCTGTTCTGCCGTGATTGCCAATGCTACCCTCAGTTTTTATTTTGCCTTCTTCCCCTTTGATCCATTTTCAGAATGTTTCTGTCCGGCGCGGCGAGCGTCTGGCCTTGAACTCTTTTAGCCTGCAGGTGAACGCGGGCGAGCATGTGGCTGTGCTCGGTCCCAACGGCAGCGGAAAATCCACGCTCATCAAGACGATTACGCGGGAGTGCTATCCGCTGCTCCGGCCTGAGACCCGGCTGGAAATTATGGGGCAGGGAAGCTGGAATATTTTCGAGCTGCGGTCGCACATCGGGCTGGTCAGCAATGATCTAATGGCACAGTGTACGCGGGATATCACGGGGCGGGAGTTGGTGTTATCCGGGTTCTTCGGGTCGATTGGGGTCTGGCCAAACAACCAGAATCAGCCCGGCATGGAAGCGGCGGTTCAGACGGCGATGGAGCGCCTGGAAGTGACGCATCTGGCGGACCGGTGGCTGGACGAACTGTCGTCCGGAGAGGCGCGGCGGCTATTGATTGCCCGGGCGCTGATTCACAATCCGGAAACCTTGCTCCTGGACGAGCCTACGACGAGCCTGGATCTGACGGCATTGCATGAGGTTCGCCAGTATATGCGGGTGCTGGCCCAGGAGGGCGTCGGACTCGTGCTGATCACGCATCATCTTGACGACATCATTCCTGAGATCGACCGCGTGGTTCTGATTCGGGAGGGGCAGGTGTTCGCTGACGGGCCGAAGGAGGAGGTGCTGACCTCCGACAGGCTCTCGTCGATGTTCCGGGTACCGGTGCAGGTTGTTGAACGCTCCGGATTTTACCACGCTTGGTAGTAATGAACCGAGGTTAAGTTGCTGAAAGGGAAGGAAATGGCCTGAAGGAGCCGGTTCTGTTCAGCACCGTTAAACAGCCATACAACCCCCAATCCGTGCTGTTCAGTCCCCTTCCGTTTTCAACGAGTTACCACCCTCCCTATACTGGGCGTAGTCTGATGCGAGCGATCTCGGCGGACGAAGCCTCGGGAGGAATTGGAAGGAATCCTAAAGGTCAGCGATCAATGCACAAACCCACCAAATATTTTGAGAAAGCACTTGCAGTCAGCGCAAACGCTGCCTGGAACGTCTTCGATCGGTTGAATCAAATCAGCCAGAATCCTTCGTTTACACCTAAGTGGTCCGAAAAGCCGCTTCTGAAGAGCTACCAGAAGTCGAAGCCGCCACTGGGTTGGCCGCGGGAAACCGATTCGCTGTGCCCCAAGTGCATTCCCGAGATCCGTCAGCGGATCGTCGACGGGGAAGTCGATTACAAGATCCTGATGAACGAGCCGGTCGGGGAAATCAAGGCTCAGATCATCGAGCGTGACGGCAAAATCCTGATGGTGAAGGAATGCCCGGTTCACGGCAAGTTCGAAGATCTGATGTCGATCGACCCGGCATTTTCCAAACATCTCGAAGATGTTTTTCCGGGCCGCGATATCCGCGCTCACAACGACGAAAAGCTGCACAATCACGGCACCAGCACCATCACGCACGGCCGCGGATCGGTTCTGACGATC
>JAOAPP010000712.1 GCA_025462985.1 Bryobacterales bacterium
GGTCAGCCGGTTATTGGATCTGAGATTGTAGTCCAGCCGCCCAAACTCTCTGAAAGCTGGGTTATTACCTACCTGCAGGTAACGGTAGTTGTTGGTGATCCCCGGTAGGTTTGCCACCGGATAAAACTTCTGGACGGCCAAGGCTACCGGATCCAGTTGCGATGCAGGGATCTGGTTGCCGGGATATGCAGCGCCAGTAGCCGGATCGTGGATGATCCCGAAAGCTGCCGGGTCGAAGATCCCCTGCTGCATCGCGGCCGTTGGCACTGTGGTTGTCTGCGTCGACGAATTCGGATTGACAATCTTGTCCAGATTGAAATAGAAGAACAATTTATTTCTGAGGATCGGCCCCGCGACCGAGCCGCCGAAGTTGTCGTACCGTACTCGTGCCGCTTTTGCCCCGTCAAAGAAGCTTCTCGCATTGAGAGCGTCATTCTCAAAGTATTCGTAGGCTGCGCCATGCCATTGGTTCGCGCCGGATTTGCTGATCACATTGAATACGGCCCCGCCGCCTCCATACTGCGCGGAGAAGGTCGAGGTATTCACGTTGACCTCTGCTACCGTTTCCTGAACCTGCCCTGCATCATCGATGTTGGCGCTATGCGGAAACCGGATCGAAGCGCCGTCCACCAGGAAGCTGGTGTAGTACGGCAAGGTTCCATTGATCGACAGGCCGACCCCCGGATTTACGGCGCCGGCATTGGAATTGGGAGTGCCCGAAGAGCCGGGCAGCAGGCGCAGGAAATTTTCCCAACTCTGGCCAACATTCGGCAGCTCTTGCATGGTTTTCGCTTGCAGGCTGGTCGCCTGCTGAGCCGTCTCAGTCGCTAGCAATGGCGCCTCTTCCGTCACCTGCACTTGTTGCGTCGTTCCGCCAACGCTTAACTGCCCGTCTATGGAAATCGCTCCAACCTCCAGATTGATGCCGCTGCGCACGAGTTTGTCAAAGCCCTGTTTGGCAAATGTGATTGTGTAATGTCCCGGCAGAATAGACACCGCGTCGTAAAGACCGGCCGAGTTCGTGACGAGGTCCTTGACAACCCCGGTATCTGTGTTGAGCAGTGTCACCGCCACGTCCGGAACAACCGCTCCTGAAGCATCCGTCACCGTGCCGCGGATATCGCCGGAATTGGTGTTCTGTGCAAATCCGGCTCCGGCTGTGCTCAAAAGAAAGACCAGTGCTGTCAGCAAAGAAAACAGCGGCTGCAGTCCGCTCGTATGAAATCTTCCCAATTCTGCTTCGTCTCGCCTTATCAGCTTTGAAACGGTATCAGCAAACATTGTGATCTCTCCCTGAGCCGGGCCTGAAAGCCGATTCCGTTTGGCTTGACTGGAATGCTACGGAATCGTTCCGGTAGGCTGTCCAGCCAACCGGATACCCTAAGTCCAATTCAACCTTGGCGTTCTTACTAGGCCGTGAAGCTTGTCAGGAAGGACAGTATCACAGAAACTCCGATAAGAGAAGCTTCATTTGAAGCCGAGGATCTCGGCACACACCGTAGAAGAGTTGTCTGGCAACATACGACTCCTGTTATCGGACTGACAGAGAATCAATCGGGATGTGTTCAGGCCTTTACTGAGCTGAGTGCGTTCGGAGCGATCCGGAGAAAGGTCGTTCTCGCATTTCAGCTAGCCAAAGTAGCTGAGCTCAAAGAGGTAAACCACATTAGCGATCTTGCGCCTGCGAGCCCGTGCCAGCTTGCCGGGGCTTCTGAGAGGATACTCTATCCTACAGCCATGTGTTTGCTGATCCAGCCGGCTCCGTGTACCGAGGATTACTTGACCCTGGCGACATATCGCGTGTATCACGGATCGCGCGGGATGTCTGGGCCACCGTTGAATGCGCCCAGAGCCTGTTCACTGATCCTCAGGTCGGGCACTCGGATTCGCCGAAACCGCCGCTCAACTGACGGTCTTCTATCGTGAATCGGCCCGGCGAAGGCTGCCGTTGTATCCTGCTGCACAGATTTCCGCTGAAGTTCCTGAGCATCGCCATTACGAGTGTTGCTTCGAGGAGCTAGCTCGAACGGTCGAGGCTTTTACGGATACACTGGGTCTGACGCGCTATGCGCTCTATGTTTTCGGCTACGGTGCACCTGCGGGCTTCCGTCTGGCCATAGCGCGGCCCGAACGCATCATAGCCATCGTCTCGCAAAACGGTAATGCTTAAGAGGAAGGTTCTTGGCCACGCGTGGGCTCCTATCCGGCGTTACTGGAGTGAGCCAAGTTCGGAGAACCACGAGGCAATCCGGCAAGGCCTCAATTTTGCAGATATACGCACGGAGTATGCATCGGGAATTGCCGATTCCCGATGTCATCGCTCCGAAGGCTACTGACTGGAGGTATCTCTGATGGGCGGGCCGGCAATACGGACGATCTCCAAAACCTTTTACGCAACACGAAATCACAGTTCAAGGAGGACGCAATGACTCATGAGGTGTGGCTGATCGAATGCCGGCGGAGAATTTTGTGAAAGAGAAATCACTCGTCCTGTTCCAGGAACGGAACAAGTCCTGGTCAGGATCTCAACCAGCGGTGTAAACCCGCTTGATACTAAGATTCGCGCGGGAGCAGCGGCGCACGCCAGGCAGCACCTTCCCGCGGTTCTTTGCTTGGATATGGCCGGAACAGTTGAAGAGGTAGGGGCAGGTGTCACGGGCTTCGAAATTGGCGATGAAGTTTACGGCACGGTTGGGGGTGTAGGCGGGTTGCAAGGCACACTCGCGGGGTTCATTGCTGTCGATGTGGACTTGCTCGCTCACAAGCCGAAAAACCTGTCCATGCGTCAGGCGGCGGCCCTTCCACTAAGCGTCACCACCGCGTGGGAAGGCTTGGTCGATCGTGCGAAGGTGCACGAGAAGCAAACGGTCCTGATCTACGCAGGAGCCGGAGGCGTCGGCTATATCGCGATGCCGATTACCTTTGGCGTATGGTGCAACAGTGTTCGCCACGGTCTCGCCGGGTAAGAAGAAGATCGAGGAGGATCTCGGTGCTTCAAGCATCGATTACCGCTCCACTTCAGTCGAAGAATACGTCAACGCCTGCACCGAAGGCGAAGGCTTCGATATCGTCTATGACACCGCCGGAGACAAAACGCTGGATGCTTCATTCGCCTCGGGCAAACGATACACGGGCCCACGTTCTGAGTTGTCTGGGGTGGGGGTCGCGCTCGCTGGCCCCGCGTTCGTTCGCGGAGCAACTTACTCGGGCGTCTTCACCCTGCTGCCACTTACAAGGGGCGAAAAACGCGGTCATCACGGTAATATACTCGCCCACACGGCATCAATTGCTGAACCAGGCAAGCTAAAGCCTTCTCAGCGAAGAGCGATTTGCAGTGCCAAACATTGAAGCTGCGTTTGACCGCGTAGAAGCCGGCTCACTTGGAAAGGTTATTGTCGAGATCAGCTGAGCTTGAGGAAGCTCAGGAACGTTGACTCCTGATGTCACTTCGACAGGAAACAACATTACTGATAAGTGAACCGCCGTTCCGGCGATTGGTCCTCCCTGACGGCGATGTGCTTGCTGATCCAGCCGGCTCCGAGTACCGGGCTGCTTGAGCCGGCGCGGAAGGAAACGCCTACAGAGAGTGCTAAATACGAAGTCCAGCGCACTGGCTAGATGTCTTTCGCCTGTATCACGTGAACTCCTCTATCGGCCGCTTTCCCCTCGGCCAACATCCGCGTGGCTAGAGTTTCCGCTTCCGTCACGAGGCTTTTACGAGTTCGCATCGGCAGGAAGTGCGAAACCGGAACCAGCGTCTTAGCTGCGATGCTTTCCGCTAAACGAAATTCGCGGCGCGGGCCCACCAAGAGTGCGGGTCTGAAGATGATCAGGGAGCGAAGCCCAAGAGCTTTTGCATCGTTTTCAGTCCGACCCTTGGCTCGATTGTAGAAGAACATCGAGCTCGCGTTGGCACCCATAGCGGATACGAGCGTAAATGATTTTGCATCGTGCGCCTTAGCGATCTTCGCAAAGGCGACAATGGCGGCGTAATCGACTTTTTCGAAGTTCTCTTTGCTGCCGGCCGTCTTGATCGTCGTCCCGAGGCAACAGAAATAAAGCTCACCGCGAATCTTCGATCCAATCGACGGTAACTCCGCCAGATCGGAGACCAAGACTTCTGTCAGCTTTGGATTCGAAATGCTCAACGACTTTCGCGAAATGGAGATCACTCTCGTGATCACGGAATCAGCTAAGAGCTGCCGAAGCAGAAAGGAACCCGTAAGCCCTGTGCCGCCGATGAGTGTCGCAATCATGAGTTGAGCGGAGAATTTACGCAATCACCCAGAACAGGCCCGCAGCCCCTGCGGCGGGCTTTGGGAGGGCCTACCAATTCAAAGTTAGCCATTCGATCCGTGGCGCGCGTGTCGAGGCGTGGGAAAATGCAACGTGGCCCCGCCTCGCCTCCCGGGACTGGAAGAACTTCTACCTTCGCGAGAACCTCAGAGGGATTCAAACGTACGTCCCCCCAAGTCACACGCATGTCGGTTGAACTGCCCGCCACTTATTGACAGCAAGGCAATATCCTTAGAGCTT
>JAOAPP010000714.1 GCA_025462985.1 Bryobacterales bacterium
CCGTTGCATGCGTGCCGGCCGCGGGGCCAGACATCTTATCGGCGACCGAGAGGATATCGGCTTCGCTGTTCGTGATCCAATGGCGTACTTCGAACACGAGCATTTTTCGAACGTCTTCATCGAATTCGAAGGTCGCCACCATGGTGTTGGGCGTCTCCTGATCGTCGTCGAACATGAAATGGCCGCCGGTGGCAGTTACTTTCGTCGGGTACTTGACTCCGAGAAGCCACCGGGCCATATCCATCTGATGTACGCCCTGATTTCCGATGTCGCCGTTTCCGTAATCCCAAAACCAATGAAAGTTGTAGTGGAATCTATTGCGAGTAAATTCTCGTTTCGGAGCTGGTCCCAGCCAGAGATCGTAGTTGACGCCGGACGGTACGGACTCGACTGGCGCACGCCCAATTGTGTCGCGCCACTTGTAGCAGAGACCGCGTGACATATAGGGCGTCCCGATCACGCCCTCCCGAACTCTTTGCACGGCCTCTTGCATCGTGGGCGAGGAACGGGCATTGGTTCCGTGCTGAACCATGCGTTTGTATTTCTGCGCAGCCGCAAGAAGTTGCTGTGCTTCAAAGATGTTATATGCGCATGGCTTTTCAACATAGACATCTTTTCCAGCCTGGCAGCCCCAGATTGCCTGCAGTGCGTGCCAGTGGTTCGGGGTCGCGATGGAGATTGCATCGATATTTTTGTCCTCCAGCAGCTTGCGAAGATCTGTGAATGCAGCAGGACGTTTGCCCGTTAAGCCTTCCGCATCTTTTAATCGCTGTCCGAGAACGGATTCGTCCACGTCGCACAGTGCTGCGATTTCCACATTTGGCATCTTCGAATACGCCTTGATGTGGCTCTGGCCCTGACCGCGAACGCCGACGCAGGCGACGCGAACAGTGTCGTTGGGACTTCCTTGTGCACTTCGGTACGAAGCCGCTGCCGCCGCTCCTGCTGAACCTACTATGAAATGCCGCCGGTTCATTGCTTCTCCTGCTCTTTCTGATTTAACTCGAATAACTCTTGCAAACCCGCTTATCGGTTTAACATACGCCAGAGTGTACCGCTGAAGATGTTTGCCTGCACCTCAGGAGCAACGCCACACGCATCAAGCATGCGGTGATAACGTTCCAGCTCCCGATCCAGCTCGCCGAGGTCGCCTTCGAAAACGTCCGATCCAAACACCAGCTTCTCGAACGCTGGAGCGTTCGACTTAGGCGTGTGGGCGCTCGCCACGCTGGTCCACCAGAAGATCGATTTGAAAAACGGATAATCTTCCTGCTTCTTAATGAGCGTCGATCCGGACACATCAAAATAAACATTCGGATTCCAGCGTCCAACCTCGCCTGCCCAGGCGTAATCCGGATTGCCGAGATGTGCACCGATAATCGTCAACTTTGGAAAGCGCCGGGCGATCAGATCGATTGTCGACACCCGCATTCGGTCAGAGCTGACGTTGACCGGCACTTCGGGATTATTCCGATTCACGATTCCAGTGTGAAACAGAATGATCATCCCGTACTTCTCAGCGCGTTCGTAAAGCGGCCAGTACCGCCGATCGTCATACGAGTACTCTGGCTTCGTAATTTCTCCCAAGCCGCGGAAGCCGGCTGCATGAAACTGGTCGATGGTTTCGAGTGCATTAGGCGCATCGAGCTCTATCTGTCCAAGGCCTACCAGCCGGTCGGGACGACTCTTTATCGAATCGGCGGCCGCTTTGAGATCTCCCGGCTCGACAATCAGCATCGCCATCCCTTGCAAGCTGTCCAGCTTCAGGACCAACTTTTCTAAGAAATCCTTGCTGCCATTATGGTGTACGTGGCAATCGATCAGCTTCGGCTGCACATGCTGGCTCCAGCAGACGCCCAGGCAGCAAACCAGTATCAGGAAGCGCCGGGAAACGCCGAGAATCACGAAACGGGCCACATCAAAGAAGCCTGTTGGCCGCAGGCAAGAGTTAGGGCTGAGAAGCATATTGCTTGTAGGCGGTAGCTATTTGTTCCGGTGACAGGTCGCCGTCGTAGATCACAACTCGATACCTAAACTCGAGCGAGCTGCCTTCGGGGATTGTCCAGCTTCCGTCTTTGGCGGGGTCGTTGGTGAATTCACGAGCTCCGAATGGATTTGCTGCCAACAGCCCATAGCCTCGAGCGTGCCACGTCGTCGGATGCCGGAAGCTCTTCGGATGATCGAACACGACAATACCCACTCTATGGCCGGAAACCGTTCCATAATAGTTGACCCAATCGGCTGGCTTGCCCCAAATGTTCTTTTCACCCTGATCGCCATGAGAGTTGATCATATGTCCGAGCGGTGCGCTCAGGTCGGACCCAAGACGTATCCCGAACGTCCCCTCTTTGGTATCGCCCAACGTAATCGGACCGTTGTCGGCTCTCAGAATGAAATGACAATCGATCGTGCGCTCGCGATCGTCTCCTCCGAAGGTTAGAACCTGTGTCTCTCGCCCGATGACGCGTCCATTCTGATCTGCGAGCGCGAAGCTCGCTTTTATCGTTCCCGAATCCGGACCAGAGTGCAGTTCTTCTATCGTCGGACCGGTCATGCGGCCGTACGGCTGACGTGAATGATCGTTGTAATATCGCTGGAAAGTGGGTTCTGCCCAGAAATTCAAGCCGTCGATATCGCCGTGGGCGAAGTAAAGGGGCCGTTGATGAGGCTCAAAGGAAGAGGCTTTCGGATCGCCCATCGATGCGTCATTCCCAACGGGGAACGGTCGGCTGATAACTAGTCCTCCGGCCGTTTGGAGCGGCATCAGGTAGGCTTTTGCGGCGTCTGGTCCGAAATAGTACGTCGTAAACGGCTTACCTGCGATAGTGACCTCTATCCGGTCGTTATTCTGTTTGAGTTGAACCGTTGCGCCCGCAAGCAGAGCCGGTGGAAGGCAGCATGCCAGGGACGCACAGACGCAGAGCTTAAGTTGGTTTAGAATCATTCGAAAATGGGAAATAAGTCGGCTTCGAACTCTGCCGCAGCACGCAAGAAGCCGACTCTTGCAAGATCAAAACATCATCTTCAGAGCAAACTGGAGGATGCGTGGGTTGCCGGCCGACGTAATCTGGCCTGTTGACGAGGACCCGAGATAATTCTGGGGTTTCGCGAAATTGACATTGTTGAAGGCATTGAAGAATTCGGCCCGGAACTGAACCGACACTCGTTCCACCACTGGAAAGTTTTTCAACAGCCCGAGATCTGTGGTGAAAGACCGGGGACCGCGTAGAATATTCTTTCCAGAGTTGCCGAACGTGCCAATCGCATTAGGCACAAACGCAGCCGTATTGAAGGCTTCCTGAATCAACGCTCCGTGAGATCGATTCGGATCCAGAGTGGGGCCGCCGATGTAGTCGGCGCGATCAGACCCCACTCCTGTGAGCGAGTTGTCAACATTGCTGAACACAGTGTAGGGAACTCCAGATCTCCAGTTTGTGATCGCGGTCAGCTCCCACCCGTTCACAAGCTTGCTAGACAGCCCATGCAGGGGCGCCATCGGAATCTGCCACATCGCGGAGAAGTTGAAGACGTTCGGGAAATCGTCGTTGGACAATCCGTAGTCATATCTGCGGTCGAAGGGATCGGTCCGGCCATTCGCACCGTTGGCTGCCAGATCGTCAATCAATCGAGAGCGCGTGTAGTTTGCCAGAAGGGAAAGACCGCGGCTGAACCTCTTCTCGATATTCAATCGCAGCGACTCATAATGCGAGTTGTTGTCCGAAGAAAACAAGCCCACGCTGCCGAAGGATGGATTGATCCGGCGCTGCTGAGTGTTGCCCACCGTGGAGGCTCCAGGAATGTAGATGGCCGGGTTCTGCTCGTTGAAACCTAAAACGCCGCTTGCGAGATATGTTCCCTTGTTGCCAGCGTACGATGCCCGGCCGACCCACGAGTGGCCAAACTGATGCTCCAGGTTAACGTTCCAGGTCGCAAGTTCAGGCATGTGCCAATTGTGTTGGAACGTTCCATAGATTGAGACCGGGAGCGTGAATGGCACGGTGGACACGGGCGCCGTAGTTGCATACTGCGCGGGAAACGGGTTAGCGATGCCAATGCTCCCGTACGGATTTGTGAAACTGACCACGCCCGTGTAGTTGAAAAGCGGACTGAATGGCGCGGTGTCCACCATTCCATTCGAATCGTGGTTTCCCGGCGGCGTGTAGTACAAGCCTCCCCCTCCCCGCAATACTGTATTGGCTCCCAGCTGATATGAAAAGCCCAGGCGAGGAGCTATGTTGAGCGTATCCGCTTCCGATCCTCCCTTAGGGCATCCCGGATCCCCGCCGAACAGCATTCCTTGAGGAGCATTCGGAAAACGACCGGACCGCGTTTGAGTGCCCGGCACGTAACAAACAACCCGCCCCTTCTGCTCGGTGTAGGGAAAGTAAGGATCCCAGCGCAGCCCAGCTTCAATCTTCAGTTTCGGAGTCACGCGGATATTATCCTGGGCGTACAAGCTCCACAAAACACCTGAAAGATTCTTGTATTCGCCGCCGCCCTGGGTGAAGTTCGAGGCGGCTCCCAGTAAGAAATCAGACAGATTGCTGCCGGACAAAGCGCTTCCGAAAGTGAAGTTGCCTGACATATTGTAGGTGTTCACCAGCGTATTTGAGATGTGTGTGGCTTCGCCGCCGATGTGAATCTCGTGAGCGCCATGTACGACGGTTACGTCCTCGCGGAATGAGTAGTCGCCCCGGTTGAATACGCCGAGGTGATTCGTGTTAACGCCGAAATACCCGTCCACGAACATAGCGATCTCAGGAGGCGTAGGCGCGGCAATTTGAATCCCGGCAGTCGGAAAGCCGAACGGGGCGCCGGAAAGTGAGCCGCCCGTCTGCGACGTCCAGCTGAACCAGGTATTAGACAACAGGCTTGGTGAGAACGAATAAGTGTTATTGAGCGCGAGATTCTTCACAGTGACCTGATTACCGTTTCCATCCGCTGCAATGATGTTCTGCGATCCGATCGAGACGTCCGGCGGCTCATTGAAGCGCGTCCAGAACCAGCTCCCGTTTAGTTGGTTCTTCCCCGTAAGCCAATTCATCTTTAGAAGATATTGGTCATCATTCTGCACCACATTTGCGCCCGCAAACGTCAACTGGCCATTCGGCCCATTCGGCAGCGGAATGTGGTTCAGGAAATACTGAGCTGGAGCGCTTAACTGGGTTGATGGGATTTTATCGCCTTGGTAGGCGACAGCTGTTATAGGATCTGTCACCGGGATGCCGGACCCCGAAAAGTCGCCCGTTCTCTCAGCCGCCGTGGGAACGAATGCGACGTTGCCTTGGGCCGCACTCCGAATTTTGGTGCCCTGGTAAGTGCCGAAGTAGAACAGCTTGTTTTTCAGGATCGGTCCACCAATCGCACCACCATACTGATTCCGCTTTAAAGTGTCTTGCCTTGGGGCGAAAAAGTTCCTCGCATTGAAATCGCCATTCCGTACAAACTCGAAGACA
Organism: Bryobacterales bacterium; assembly: GCA_025462985.1. Taxonomy (GTDB): domain Bacteria; phylum Acidobacteriota; class Terriglobia; order Bryobacterales; family Bryobacteraceae; genus Bog-105. Next base: position 5,457 of record JAOAPP010000714.1, read on the forward strand.
TCCCCGTGGATATCGTTCGTTCCGGACTTCGTGACCATATTGACGACCGCTCCGGCCCCGATCCCATATTGAGCCGAGAGGTTATCGGTCTCGACATTGAATTCCTGCATGGCATCAGGATTGGGGAAGGGCAGATTGGCGTTTAAGTAGGTGTCGTTGTGGCCGCCTCCGTCCATCTCGTAGTTGACGCTGCGAGGTCCGGCGCCATTCACGTTTGCGTCCTGCTCACCCGGGTAGACACCGCCCTGGCAGTTGACAAGGCAGTAATTCCCAGTCTCGTTGACCGTTCCGGCTGCCAGGAATAAGAGGGCTTGAGGCTCTCTGCCATCGAGAGGTAAATCGACGATTCTCTTGCTGTTGATCAACTGGCCAACCGTTCCGGACTCGGTATTAATGAGTTCTGCGTCCTCGGTCACTGTCACCTGCTCTTGAACGCTGCCGACCTGCAGCCGTACAGGGATGTTTACCGGTTGATCGACGGTCAGTGTAATTCCGGTTTGGACAAATTTAGAAAATCCCGGCTTCTCGACCGTCACCTCATAATTTCCTACCGGCAATGCGGTGAAGGTGAACGTCCCCTCACTGTTTGATGTTGAGATTTTTTGTAGTCCTGTATCGAGACTTCGAACGCTGAGTTTGGCGTCCGAGATCGCTGCCCCGGACGGATCTACAACTTTGATGCCGAGAGTTGAGGTTGTGTATTGCGCGAAGGCAGGAACACTAAGCGAGAAAGCCAAGATGGCTGTCGCTGCCTGGAATGCCCGGCGTAGTTTTAGAATTTGCAAGGCGCACCTCCCTGGAGACTTAGGCGCCACAAGCGATGTGTCTGGGAAACGTTTCTCAGCCCGACCTGGGGATCCACTGCGGCGCTAGTCTGTATGCGGTTTGCTGCAACCGTGAAGGAAGTATAGGAGATCTCTTACGACAGGTCAACCATTCTTTCTGCTTAATGCTGAATCTCGATGAAATAATTTATCGGTGTGGGAAACGTTGCTCGCCTCTCGTGATACACTTCCCGTCACGGAGTAAGTCCCAGGTAGTCGCTTACTCATGCCAATCCCGGGCTCAGGCCCAATTGCACAGCGGAAAGGTAAATGAGATGACATCCAGACGCCAATTCTTCCAGGCAGGCTCGATAGCTTTAGCCGCGCTGGTTCCGGAGACCGGTTCCGCGAAAACACAAGGCGGAGCGAATCCTGCGCCGCAGACTCCCTTTAAGCGGGATTATTGGAACGACACGCCTGATCACATGATCAAGGCGATGAATTCAGCCCGCAGCAAGCGCAAAGCTGACCTCGCAGGGTTGAAGTCTCAGGCGCAAGCAGACGAGCGCATCGCTTTCATTCGCACCAACGTATGGGAACTCATTGGAGGCAAACTCGAACCAACGCCGCTGAACCCGACCACCACGGGAGTGATTGAGCGGGAGACCTATCGAATAGAGAAAGTGATATTCGAGAGCCAGCCGAAGTTTTATCTCACCGCGCACTTGTACATTCCCAAATCCGGCAAAGGACCCTATCCCGGAATCTTGGCCCCGGTGGGTCATGCGCCGGAAGGCAAGACCTTCCAGAGCTACCAGACTTTGTTTCAGAACCTCGCGCGCCAGGGATTTGCGGTGCTCACATGGGACCCGCCCGGCCAGGGAGAGCGATTG